>CAILJQ010000309.1 GCA_903834625.1 uncultured Bacteroidota bacterium | reverse complement strand
TTGGGACTACAGGGGCATCCGTATTGTTCATCCGTCCCTTTATGCGCATCAACAGGTATAGGCTCAAACCGTACCATATTGTATTTTTTATTTTTATTGTTTCCAATGTGGGTGGTTCTTTAACACCCATTGGAGATCCTCCGCTTTTTATGGGCTTTTTAAAAGGAGTTCCCTTTTTATGGACCGTCCAAAACTTATTCCTTCCATGGTTGGTGGCTGTTTCGGCCATATTGGCTTTGTTTTTTGTATTCGAAAAAAGGAATACTCAATTAGATGATGTAGATGTGAGCGCACATTATACCAACAAAATCATTGTTCAAGGTAAGCAGAACATTTTTTGGTTATTGTTAGGCGTAGGAAGTGTTTTCCTCGACCCAAATATTTTGGATTTTTTACCTAGCATAGACTTTCATGGCAAGAAATTGTCTTTTGTACGAGAGCTCATTCAGCTTTCAGCAGCATATGTATGTTATAGGTTTGCCGATAAAAAAGCCCTAGCAGGGAATGACTTTAATTTTGAACCCATTAAAGAGGTTGCTTATTTGTTTGTTGGTATTTTCTTGTGCATGATGCCAGCCTTGCAAAACCTTGAGGCCTTTGCCCACGCGCAAAAAGATAGCTTGGTATTAACACCAGCACTTATTTATTTCTCAAGTGGTTTGTTCAGTTCTGTTTTAGACAATGCACCAACTTACCTCAATGTATTTGCAGTAATATTATCTGGAGCTGGATTGAGTATCAACTCTATTGCAGATGTGAGGTCTTTTATGTTAACAGATGGCGTGCTCCAATTGGCTGCCCTTTCAGTTGGGGCCGTATTTTTTGGAGCCATGACATACATAGGAAATGGTCCGAACTTTATGGTGAAAGCAATTGCTGAACAAACAGGGGTAAAGATGCCCGGATTTGGTCCATATATCTATAAATACAGCTTACCTATTTTATTGCCAGTTTTGATACTGGTTTGTTTGCTTTTCTTTATTTAGCTTTATTTGCAGGCCATAATATGCTCAACGGAAAGAAAATAATAGTGGTTTTGCCCGCATACAATGCTGCCAGAACTTTGGAAAAAACCTATCGTGAAATACCTTTTGATATTGTAGACGATGTGATATTGGTAGATGATGCCAGTAAAGACGATACCTCTGATTTGGGCAGAAAAATTGGTATCAAACATATTATCAAACACGAGCAGAATAAAGGCTATGGTGGGAACCAGAAGACTTGTTACCATCATGCGTTAGATTTAGGTGCAGATATTGTGATTATGCTACATCCAGATTACCAATATACGCCCAAATTGCTTATGGCCATGAGCAGCATTATTGCTTTTGAGGTATATCCAGTAGTCTTTGGTTCAAGAATATTAGGAATGGGCGCATTAAAAGGAGGCATGCCAGTATACAAATATATTTTTAACCGCATGCTTACCCTATTTCAAAATGTGTTAATGGGACAGAAATTATCTGAATACCATACCGGCTATAGGGCCTTTAGCGCAGAGGTATTAAAGTCGGTGCCTTTTGATGCGTGCAGCGACGACTTTGTGTTCGACAATGAAATTACAGCCCAAATATTTATGAAGGGTTTTGAAATTGCAGAGGTAACTTGTCCAACCAAATACTTTCCTGAAGCCTCTTCTATCAATTTCAAACGCAGCAGTATTTATGGTTTGGGCGTATTGCGCACAAGCATGATTTACCGACTCCACAAATGGGGAATTGGCAACTACAGAATATTTAAAGGATTTTAAATTTTACTTGCTCTTCAATGGTACATCTACCTCTGTTTTATCCCAATGGAATAAGAGGTGAAAGATACCAGAAGAATCGATAGGTGAGAAGATAATCTCAAATTGCTCTTCAAAGTTGGCGTTGTTCACAGCAGAAACCTCTGTTCTCAAAACATCTTGCTCCATATCTGCTTCTTGGGCACCCCAACGGTCCCATTCTTTGTTAATGCAAACCGTCCATTTGTCTCTATTTGGGTAGGCATACATGGCGTATTTACCTGGTGCCAATTCTTTGTCGTTAAAAACAATGTTTTTATTCACTTCAAAGGTGGTGGCTTCATTGGCGCCTAACCTCCAATATTTGCCATAAGGTTGAAGTGCTCCAGCTTCTTCATCGCCAAAAATAATCCTACCCTTGGCAAAGGGGCGACAGTAATTAATATTTATCTCTAAATCTTTGTCTTTAAACTGCACGCTGGCGGCCGGACTGTGCTTTTTTGTGTCTTTTTTGAACCAATTGAAAAACAAAACAAGCGCCACAACAACAATTCCGGTAATGATGAGTACCTTTTTTAACATAAGCTTCAATTTACAAAATCAAACATAGCAATTTATTCTAAATTAATAATCTATAAATTCCGTAACTGTGTAATTTCTTCTAAATTCAATTTCCTATGCCCACCTGCGGGAATCTCGCCCAATGATACGTTTCCAATGGATAAACGCTTTAATTTGGTCACATAATTCCCCAAGGCAAAACACATACGTCTTATTTGTCGGTTCAAACCTTGGTTCAGCACAATACCAAATGAGTTGGGAGTGATGGCCCAAACCTCACACGGTAGGGTAGTGCCACCTTTAATGGAAACGCCCTCTGCCAATTGGTTTAAAAAAGCCTCATCATGGGGTTTTTCTAAATGCACCTCATAGCGCTTGTTTACTTTGTATTTAGGCTGAATGATTTGGTTATACAGGTGGCCATCATTCATTAAAATTAGCAGTCCTTCCGAGTCTTTATCTAACCTACCTGCATAAAACAAGCCCTTTAATTCCTCTGGCGCCTGGTAATAAAGGCTTTCAGGTATTTGGTTAGATAGGGAACATTCAACGCCTTTTGGTTTGTGATAGGCATAATATACATAGTCTTTTTCGGGTTGAACCAAGGTATCATCTATGGATAGGGAATCATAGGTACTCACCAATACATTTTCATAAACAAGGTTTTGGTTAAGTCTTACCCTACCATCCGTCAGAGCTTTGTTTGCCTCCTTAAAACTCAAACCCAACTTCCTCACCAACAGGTATGATATTTTATTTCGGTAGTTCAATCTTTAGGTTTCCTCGGTATAGTATATTTTGTAGTACTTTCTACCATCTGGATCCACGCCTTTTTCAATGTTATTGCGGTTTCCGTGAATATAGATGTGGAAGTTTTTATCCAGTTTCAACACACTCTTAAAAATACGTGCTTGTTTTTTTACGGCCTGATCCGAAATCTCAAAACCATCCTTTAGCTCCAAATCGTATTCTTCGCCAACCTGTCGTTTAAAATCTTGGAATGAAGTAACCAAGCCTTCATGGTCGCCAAACACACTTTGCGAAAACTCTTGCTGATCAAACCTTTCATTGTCTTTGAAGTAAGCAACAGAGCGATTCAACAAATCTATTTGATCTGCCTTACTTACTTCAAACTCTTCCTTGATTTGTTTCACCACAAAATCTTTGGTAAGGGTGAGCATGTTTTCTGTAAAATGAAAATTGTCTGAGCAAGGTTTAATTTTTAAATATTGATCGCGCCAATACAAAGCCTCTGCCGATTTGTTTACCCTATCTACCACACAAACTTTGTATCCATTCTCGGCATCGGTATTTATGATTAAACAACCTTTATCTAACTTATCTACGGGTGTACCAAGGTCATAATTCAAATTAAAGCCACTCCCATGTCTTTTCATTTTCAAAAAATGGTCTTTGGTTTCGGCCTTAAACAAACCTATGGCCTGAACCAATTCACCATTAAACTGTAGATCTTTGAAGGAAGCCACATACAATTCACCTGCTTTGATATTGGGATGCAAAGCCGTTTCAAACAAGTGTTTTGCCAAATGAATGCTTTGGATATGAAAGCTATCTGGAAAATTAAAACACTGGTTTGCGTAGTGGTATACAGGGTTCAACTCATGATCATCATTGCTAAACGTGAGGTGAAAAAACTCGGGTTGGTGAAAGGATTTTAGAAAATACTGTAAAAGTAAATCCTCCAATTGTTCGTCTAATTGCTCATCGCGCTCTTTAATGGGTTCCTTCGATAAAATTAATGATTCGCCATTGGTTTTGTTACCCGTTTGGTGCAAAGAAACTTTATCTAAACTTATTAATGAAAAATCTATGGTACTCATGATGGGGGAAAAATAAGGGTTCTTTTGTTGAAAATTGATTTTTTGGTTAAAAATTTAATGCTCAATAAACAAAGGGTTAGTAAACAACCTAAGAAAGCTTCGTATTGGATTAGATGAAATACAATTCAATTTTTTTAATGAAACAAATCAGATTATTTTTATTTCTTGGGCAAATCAATTGTGCCTTGGGTTTAAACAATAAAACTCATTCGTGAGAGCCAAAACCCTGTATCTCTGGTTTAAATGAACCATTTGACCTTTTGTAATATTGGAGATGAAATGGAAAGCAGAAGTAATAAAATATAAAGGTGAAAACCGGATAGCAGTTTATTTTGAAAGAAATCCAGATATCATTTTGAGAATTAAAAAGCTGGAAGACGCCCGTTGGAGTTACCATTTAATGGCCTGGCATTTGCCAGATAACCAGGTTAACCGAGACAGGTTTCATTTAGAGCAGGAGTTTCAATTATCTGAAATTAATGTGCAAAAAATAGCGCAGTTTACACGATGGCTTACCTCTAAACGGTACAGTTTAAACAGTATAAAAGTATATACAGAGGCACTGAGAACACTTTTCAAACATTTGTATAATAAACCCGTTGCAACAATTAACAATGAGGATATCATTGCGTTCAACAACGATTATATTTTAAGGAGGAATTTATCATCCTCCTACCAAAACCAATTTGTAAATGCCGTAAAGCTCTTTTTTAAAGCAATAGAGGGATCAAGTTTAAACATAGATTTGGTGCACAGACCTAGAACTGAGAAATTGTTACCGAATGTATTAAGCAAGGAAGAGGTAAAAAAAATACTTGAAGCAACACCAAATTTAAAGCACAAAACCATGCTAAGTTTGATTTATAGTTGTGGTTTGCGCAGAGGAGAATTGTTAAGATTAAAACCTCAGGACATAGACTCAAAAAGAAACATTGTCATTATAAGACAATCCAAAGGTAAAAAAGACCGAATAGTCCCGCTATCTGAAAAGATATTGGTAATGTTGCGAAGTTACTATAAAGCATATTTACCACAAACATGGTTATTTGAAGGTCAAATAAGAGGAACTCCCTATGATGAGAGGAGTTTAGCCAGTGTTTTGAAACGAGCGGTTGAAAATTCCAAAATCAAAAAACCGGTTACGTTACATTGGTTAAGGCACAGTTATGCTACACATATTTTAGAGGCAGGAACGGATTTAAGGTATATTCAAGAATTATTGGGTCACAAAAGCTGCAAGACAACTGAGATTTATACCCATGTTAGTACCAAAAACCTTCAAAAAATAAAAAGTCCTTTTGACGATCTAGATATTAAATAATACATTTGATTAAATGGCAATTTGCATCCATATATACCTAAATTGGGGTAATATGGATGTTTTTTGCATCCCTATATACAAGTTATCAGCAACCCTAAAACCCGACAGCGCGACCATTAACCGACAGACATAAACCGACCGACAATGCAATTTTCGGCACAGCCGTTTGGCTATCCCTTCGCAAAATAAAAAG
>CAILJQ010000308.1 GCA_903834625.1 uncultured Bacteroidota bacterium | reverse complement strand
CTCGACCAAATTGACCTAAGTGGACCATTAGCCATTATTATGGGAAATGAAGAAACAGGCATAAGTCCAGAACTTCTGAGAAAATGCACTGTACTAGGTAAAATACCTATGGATTTTGGAGTATCGTCCCTTAACGTTTCAGTTGCTGCAGGAATTGCACTTTACGAAGCAATGACCCAAAGAAGAATTGCTGGTGTTTAATTTATTTGAATCTTTTGCTTTACCATTTCAACCTTGTCTCTTAAGACCCTGAAGAATTGGTTTCTTTGCTTTTCTGCTACCCCACTTATTAGCGTTGATTTACGCAACAAATTGTTTAGCCAAAGTTCGTTTTCATGCACAAAATCAGCACTAGTAGTGCTCATCATGTTAAAGGTATTATTGCTAACATAAGCTATTTTGGTTGAACCAATATTGGCTAGAATACTATTGTTACCAATCATTACCTCGCTTTTATACAATTTGAAATTCTCTCTGCCCGACTCCCCTTTTCCTATTAATTTACTGCTCTTTGATGCCTTTTTAAGCACTAGGTTCAGCTCTTCTAAATACAAATCGCACATACGCAGTGCATCTGCTTTTGAGTTAAAAAACCCCGACTCCCAAAAATACTCTACTTGCTTTAAATTACTGTTTAAGGTGTCTTCTGTCCATATCTCTACAGAGTTTATCTCGTTGTAATTCTTAAGCATTTCACAGGCGCTAGTAACCATTTCGTCATCAACTAAAGATGGGTCGTAGTTCACATCTGCATATTCAGGTGCATTTAATATCGACTTTAACCAATAAAATAGCTTGAAAGCCGTCAATTCTTTATCAAAAAAATGGTGCCAAATGGGAACATCATCCGCGCCGTATATTATTTGATTATTAGGTGATGTTCCAATCTTTTTAACATCTCCTGAAACAAACATTAACCACAATTTAAAGTTATCTTTTTTATCATCTAACTTTAAATAATCAAAGGTTACTTTATTACTCATGTGCTGAACTTCAGGGTCAAACGAAACCCTAAAATGCTTACATATCAAAGTAATCTCTTCTATATTAAATAAGGTTTCACACCTTATCCTGCGATAAGCGCTATCTGTGCTAAGTTTTAATAAGTCTGCTAACTCATCTACAAATGAAACGTTAACCGGCACTGCCGATTTTACCCTCTGCAAAAACTGCTCTTGAATAATTTTAGATTTAGTTTCCATGGGCTAGTAATTTTGAATTGCAGAACTTCAGCAAATCAACTGCAAGTTATGCAAAATGTTGTACCATACCAACCTATTATTTGGTACCAATGGCTTTCAATTCAGACTCAGAAATAACAAAACCCCACTTCACTATTCCCTTGCTATCATAACACGTAATATTCAATTTGCGTTCGCCTCTTTTGGGACCACTTATGGTAATAGTACAAAAATTATTCTCCGCCACTAAGGTGCTTGGCACCCTTTGCGGATTCTGTGCTTCAGAGCCACTTAAAACATTGCTGGGTCCGGCTGTAATTGAACTACATGTTAAATCAAATAAAGGATAGCCCAATGTGGCAAGGGTTTTATCATTCTTCAATATTTCTGTATGGTGCCTGTCACCTGAAAGAAACATAACTCCACTAATTTTTTGGTCTATAATAAATTGAATAATCTCCTGACGTTCTTTTTGATATAAATTAAACGATTCTTTGTCTGTATTCTCATTGATAAACTGACCTCCTACAACCACAAATTTAAAAGAGGCCCTGCTGTGTTTCAATTTATCTTTCAACCAACTTAATTGCTGAGTTCCTAAGTGCGTTTTGGCTATTTTTTGCTCATTTAACTCAGATTCATCTCTAAACCACCTATCGTCTAAAAGAAAAAACTCTGCATCTGAAAACCTAAAATTTCCATACACCCCCTCACCATTTTCTCCATAGGTCTTATTTCCCCAATAGCTTGTGAATGCTGCTAGTGTAGCCTGTTTTAATTCATAGCTTTTATTGGCATCATTATCTCCATAATCATGGTCGTCCCATGTGGCATAATGGTTCATTTTAGCTAAAAAAGGTTGTAACTCAGGTAGCGCCCGCGTATGCTGGTATCTGTGAAGAATGCCACTCTTACTGCTATAATCTGCTTCTCTTAAATAAGTATTGTCGCCCAACCATAACATAAAATCTGCAGGTGTTTTAGTCATTGAGTTCAATATTTGATAGCTCCCGCCATAGGGTTTTCCCGGCCTGTCATAAGCAGAATCATTGATGTACAAACATGATCCCAACATAAATGTAAAGTCGGGCGGTGAAGTTCGCCATTCCCATAAAACTTTAGTTTTGAATACCAAAGGGTAATTAAACTTTTGAATAACTCCATCTAATAAAATTTGATACTCATATGCCGTTCCCATTTGAAGATTCTCTATTACAAACTTTACATTATTTGGTTGGCATTCTGGCGCATTTGAAACAGAATTAGATTGTGAGCTCCAACTTCCCGTTGTTCCTTTAACCTTGTATTGAACCTGCACTTGTCTGGCGCATTTGGTTTGGACCCAAATTAAACACTCTGTGTGTTCAGCATATCCCAACATAGGTCCCGCAGTAACTAGGGCGTTAGTCTTGGTCTTTTGCGCGCTGCTAAATAAAAAAACAAATGAGAGGAGGGTGCTTAAGAATAGTTTGCTTGTTGTCATCTTATGTCAAATGTAATTCATATTTTATTTTGATGCAGAACTTTTCAGTAGGTTTGTAGCCGTGAGTGAAACAGAAAATCTTCAAAAACCAGATAATTACCAAGGCTACCAGCTAGATGATGAAACAAAAGGCAAATGGTACCAAGTTGTTTTTAGCTTAAAAAAACAATTCGGTAAAAAACCAGATATGAATGGCATCTTATTTCTCATTGGCGTAAGAGAATTGGGCCAAATGAGAGAATTTGCCAAAGACGAAAAAATGGACCTTATGCATATTGCAACATGCAAACTCCTAAGTTATGAGGGCTATTATAAACTAGAGAACGTAGATGAAGATGGTTGGCCACACTACAAGTTGGTTGAAAGTCCTCCCTATTCTGATTTATTGAGCCAAGAAAACAGGTTGAGAAAATTGGTGGTTAATTACTTTGAAGAAAACGATTTACTCAACAATGATGATGATCAGGACTAAACATAAACCTCTTCTAATGCTTTAGTGATTATTTCACATGCCTCTCTTATTTCTCCCTCAGATATGGTAAGCGGCGCAGCAATCCTTATCCTATTGTTGGCAAATAAAAACCAGTCAGTAACCAATCCTCGTGATAAACATTTTTGAATTACTAAAAGGTTATTCTCAAAGGTATCAAGCTCAATAGCCAGCATCAGCCCTTTGCCTCTTATTCCCTTGATGGCTTTATGGCTTAACAATTCGCGAAATAATTGCTCCTTTTTACTAACCAGTTGTATTAATTCGGTTCGAACCAACTCTTTGATGCCTGCATTGGCTGCAGCAGCTACAACAGGATGGCCACCAAATGTGGTAATATGCCCTAAAATTGGATTGTCAGCAAAAAGCATCATGTTGTTTCTGCTTGAAACTACCGCACCAATAGGCATTCCGGCTCCTAATGCTTTTCCTAACAAGAGAATATCTGGCAGCACACCATAATGTTCAAAGGCAAACATTTTCCCGGTTTTTCCCATTCCAGATTGTATTTCATCAAACACCAATAAGGCCCCCATTTGGTCACACTTATTTCGAAGGGCAATCAGAAAATCCAGGTTCGCAGGAATATATCCAGCCTCGCCTTGCACTACCTCACATACTACACAAGCAGTATTCTCATTCACTTGGTTCAGACCGATTATATCATTAAAATCTAAGAACCTAACACCTGGTAACAAAGGCCTAAATGCTTGTTTATAGTATTCTTCACTATTTAAACTAAGTGCAGCATGTGTACTCCCATGATACGCATTTTTAAAGGCAATAATTTCTGATCTTCCTGTAACTCGCTTTGCCAACTTTAAGGCAACATCTGTTGCTTCAGCACCCGAATTTAATAAGTAAACTGAATTTAAATTACTGGGCAATAATGCTGTTAAACTTTCTACCAAATTAGTTTGCGCACTTTGAATAAACTCACCATATACCATTACGTGTTGGTGCTTGTTTAATTGTGCAATAATAGCCTCTTTAACGGCCTCGTTTCCGTGGCCTAAATGACTTACGCTTATTCCTGAAATTAAGTCAAGATATCGCTTCCCAGACACATCTACCAGATAGTTTCCATCTGCAAAGGCAACTTCAAGCATCAACGGGAAATGGGTAGTTTGTGCCTGATGTAGAATAAATGATTGCCTATGGTTCATGATCTGTTATGCTAAAGAGCAAAGGTAGTATTTGAAATCTTAGTTGTAAAAGGTTGACTGGCCTAAAGTTGTTTTTGTGCTGTAAGTGTATACTGAAAACCATTCACAAGAGTCTGTTATACTTATGGTATATGCTTGAGACGGTTGCTTAATATCAGCTATCACACGCTCTCTACCTTCTATATGAAACCAAACTATTTTACCTTCCTTAGGTATCCTAGTTAAAAAAGTCTGGTCAACTTCGCCTTCAAATCTATAATATGAACAATTCTTGTTCTTAGCCCAATATATATGATCTGGATAATTGCTTAATAGGTTTGAACCTTCTAGTGATTTCAACTTCAACAACATGGCATGGTTTTGCCACGTATTTGTATGAAAACCTCCAGCGCCCTGCCCCATATTTGTTTCAACCTTCTGGGTTATCAATGACAATTTAAACACCAGTAATACTCCCCAAAGGATATTCTGAACATTTAAATTTGGGGCTAAAAAAACAATCAACTCTAATAAAACCAAACCTCCTAAATACTCAACAATACTTAAATATCTGGGCATTTGGTTCATATTAATTTCTCCTTGAAGCAACAACAAAAACCAATAACTACTGCCCATAAACAAGCATAATTTAAAAACTATACTCCAAGTATGCTTTAGCCTAATTCCAATGACGAAAAGCAAAATGAGAATAAAAAATGCAAGCTTTAAACGAATATCCAAATTCTCAATATTCGTAATTATGCCGGCAAAGTTTAGCTTTTTTTCTATTAGGTGACCTCCAAATAAATGACCAGAAATGCCATAATTACGAATCAACCATATGATAGTAAATAGGATGGTGGGTGTTAAAAAAAGCGCTATCCTTGAGGGTTTTATTTTAGTCAAAAAAAGTAAGGCAATTACACCAGGTATCATCATGAGCCCTGCATATCTGGTGGCGCATAAGGCAGCAAATAATATAGCCGACCAAAATAAAGGTTTGGCATGTTGAATATCATCCTCAAGTTTTGCAATGAATAACAATAAGATAGAAATAAAAACGCTTTCGCTCAAAAGCATTTGAAAAGCATGGGTAAATGCCCAATAACCTATAGTACAAAAAGCCAAGCCTAAAATGGCACATGATTCACCTAATGCTCTTTTTGCCAATTTTATAACCAAAAAAAACGATAGATTCATGCAAAATAGGTTCAATAATAAAGCCCAAATAAATGGACCTATCCCTAAATAAAAGGCCGGTAACAAAATCCACACAAAAAAGGGAGGGGCATTCAAATACTTGTAGCCATCAAATTGGATCAAACCAAAACCTTTCCAAAGATTTTCCGCTGCCGAAACATAATTTGCAGAGTCTGCGCTCAGCCCAATGCCGTATTTATAGCAGGAAAGGAATAAAAATACATTCCATAGAAGCCCAAAAAACAAAAGGATCCAAAACCAAGTAGATTTTTTTATTAGGAGCAACACAATTCGAAGGTAGCCATTTTCG
>CAILJQ010000307.1 GCA_903834625.1 uncultured Bacteroidota bacterium | reverse complement strand
CCTCTTGCGTCTGATGAGGCCAGACGCCATGTGAGAATATCTATTAACTTGGGATGATGAAATACATGGTCCAATAAAATTTTAGCATAACCCTTGCCTCTATATGTTGGATCAATAAATACATCCATTAAATAGGCAAATTGAGCAAAATCTGTCACTACCCTTGCATAACCTATTTGGTTCGAACCTAGATATAACCCAAAATTAAAGGAATTGTCTATACATGTTTTCATCATTTCCCTCGACCTGCCTTTTGCCCAGTAGGTATTGCTAATCGCTTGGTAAATAAATTCAAAATTGAGATGTTTTATCTCTGTTTTTATGGTTAATGGTTCCATGGTTGATGAAAATGAGTTATGAATTTACATAATTCATTCTGTACTTATAGAACATTTTCTTTGGTTCAGACCGAAACCAAAGGATAATACATAAATGACAGCCTTTTTAATGTTTATTCTTTAACTTGCAACTAAAGAATATTGCGAGATGGCAAAGAAGTCGAATGAAAAATTGAAAAAGCAAATACAACGCGTTTTTGCTGAAGCAGGCAGGAAAATATTGAACTACAAACAAGTTGCAAGAAAGCTTGATATTGATAGCACAGAGGGTAAAAATGAAGTCCTAAAAACCCTCAAACAATTGGCTTCAGAAAAACTCATTGAAGAAATAGATGCAGGTAGGTATGTAACCGTATTTGTGCATCAGTTTGTAATAGGTAGGGTAGACATGACCCAAACCGGAACTGCCTATGTAAAAAGAGAAGATGGAGAAGAAGATGTTTTTATTGCTTCCGAATTTAAAAATACCGCATTAAACGGTGATAAGGTAAAGGTTTCTTTGTTTGCACATCATATGAATGGCCGTCAAAGCGGCGAAATTATTGAAGTGTTAGAAAGGGCTAAATCTAAATTTGTTGGTGTTGTTCAAATACATTACAACTATGCTTTTCTTATTCCTGATGATAAGAAAATGCATATCAATATATTTATTCCAAAAGAAAAGATTGGAAATGCCAAGCAAGGAGATAAGGCCATTGCTCAAATAACTGAATGGACCGCTGAGGAAGAGAATCCATTTGGTGAAATTATAGAAGTGCTGGGTCGACCAGGTTCGCATGAAACTGAAATGAATGCCATTGTCATTGAGTATGGGTTTGCCAATCGGTTCCCAGAGGAAGTGGAACATGAAGCAGAAAAAATTCCTGAAAAAATACCAACTTCCGAACTCAAGAATAGACGTGACTTTAGAAAGACTTTATGCTTTACGATTGATCCAGAAGATGCGAAAGATTTTGATGATGCCATCTCTTTTGAAGTTATTGGTTCAGATAAATATGAAATAGGAATTCATATTGCAGATGTGAGTCATTATATACCAGAAGGAAGCCAATTAGACAAAGAAGCCCTTAACCGCGCAACATCTGTGTATTTGGTGGATAGAACCATTCCAATGCTTCCAGAAAAGTTAAGTAATGGCGTGTGTTCACTTAGGCCTAATGAAGATAAACTTACATTTTCAGTTGTAGTGCAAATGAATGCTAAGGCCGAAGTTTTAGATACTTGGTTTGGTAAAACAGTCATACATTCACAACGTAGATTTACCTATGAAGAAGCGCAAACAAGGCTGGAAACCAAAGAAGGAGACCTGGCAACTGAGTTAAATATACTCAATGAATTGGCTAAAATTTTGAAAGAAAAAAGGTTCAAAAAAGGCGCCATTAGTTTTGAAACCCAAGAGGTGAAATTTAAACTCGATGAGAATTTTAAGCCCATTGATTTGTTTGTGAAAGTGCGTAAAGATGCCCACAAGTTGATTGAAGAATTTATGTTATTGGCTAATAGAAAAGTGGCTGAATATGCAAGCAGCTTGGGCAAGGGCGAGCACAAGAAAACTTTTGTTTACCGCATCCACGAAGAACCCAATGAAGATAAAATTAGAATGTTCAATATTTTTGCTTCACGTTGGGGACATAAAATTCTCACCCAAAGTCAGAAATCAATCTCACAATCTTTTAATCAATTGTTGGAAGATGTAGAAGGTAAACCAGAACAAAACTTAATTCAAAGTCAGGCCATACGCACCATGAGCAAAGCATATTATGGTTGCAAAAAATCTATGCATTACGGGTTGGCTTTTGAACATTATACTCATTTCACCTCACCTATTAGACGCTATCCAGATTTAATGGTTCATCGACTCTTATTTCATTACCTACATCAAGGGAAAAGTCCAAACGAAGCGCATTACGAAGAAATGTCTAAACAATCTTCACAAATGGAAGTAAAAGCTGCAGAGGCAGAAAGAGCTTCTGTTAAATTTAAACAAGTAGAATACATCAAAGACTTTGTGGGCGATGAATTTGCAGGGATTATTTCTGGTGTAACGGAATGGGGTTTATATGTTGAAATTAGTCAGTACCGCGCAGAAGGCTTGCTGCGAATTGCCAATCTAGGCGATGACTTTTATGATTATGATGAAAACAACCATTGGATAATTGGCAGAAGAACCCACCGCAAGTTTCAATTGGGTGATCAAATTTCTGTAGTTGTGGTTGCGGCAGATATTTTTAAAAGGCAAATAGATTTGAGCCTAGTTGGGGCAAATATACATTCCGGATTGGGCAGAAATAAAGACGACAGACGCAGTAGGGGAGCAAAGGAAAAATCTGGAAAAAGGAAGGAAGGAAAATCGCGCAAAAGGAGGTAAACTTTTTGCCCATTCTAGTGAACCCTGTTCAAATAAATATTGTTTTACATGCCAGTTTTTGCGAGTAATTTTAATGGAAATTCTTTATGGAAAGGAGCACACCTTGAGACCATTTTACCAGGTTTGCTTCGAAAGCTTAATATTCCATGGGTTAGAGAACGTGTACAACTGAATGATGGTGATTTTATTGATATTGATTGGTTAAAAAATAGTCAAACAAAGCTGCTTTTTCTCTTGCATGGTTTAGAAGGCTCCTCTCAATCACAATACATGAAGGGCTTTGCAAAGTATTTTTCTGAAAGAGGATATGATGTATGTGCTATGAACTTTAGAAGTTGCAGTGGCGAAACAAATAAGTTATTGCGAAGTTACCACAGCGGCGCAACGGAAGACTTGCATGAAGTACTAACCTATGTATTAAACACAAATACATATACAGAGGTATATCTTTCTGGGTTTAGTTTAGGGGGGAATTTATTGCTTCGCTATTTAGGGGAAAATAAATATCCCATTCCGCCTCAAGTAAAACGTGCATGTGCTTTTTCTGTTCCTGTTGATTTAAAAGCAGGTTCTAAGCAGATGGAATCGCCTGCCAATAGCCTTTATATGGCTATGTTTTTAAAAAGCTTGAACCGAAAACTTCGCATAAAGGCAGAAATGTTTCCTGGTAAAATTGATATACGTGGACTGGTATTTATTAGAACATTTCATGAATGGGATGATAAATATACAGCTCCTCTGCATGGATTTAAAGGCTGCGATGATTACTACCAATCTTGCAGCAGTTTGTTCGTTTTGAACCAAATTAAAGTACCTACCTTACTTGTAAATGCGCTAAACGACCCATTTTTAGCGGAGAGTTGTTTTCCTTCTCCAAATAATTTAGGTGAGCACCTATTGCTTGAAACGCCTTTATATGGCGGACATTGCGGCTTTTCATACCGTTTTCCTAACGGCAATTATTATTCTGAAGAAAGAGCATTTCATTTTTTTTCAAACAAAGAGCCTTTTCTTTATGTTTGAAACCTTATGCATTCATACGCCCAACTGCTTCAAAAAGTAAACGAAAAAATTGCCAACAACCATTTTGGTTCAAAACCAGATGAGTTGTACCAACCCATCACCTATATGATGTCATTAGGTGGTAAGCGTCTTCGTCCGGTTCTCACCCTTATGGCATCCGACATGTTTAGTGCCCAGGTTGAAACTGCTTTGGATGCAGCTTTGGCTGTTGAGGTTTTTCATAATTTCACCTTGGTTCATGATGATATCATGGACAATGCTCCATTAAGACGCGGACATGAAACCATTTACAAAAAATGGAATATGCCTGTAGCCATTTTGAGTGGTGATTTGATGATGATCAAATCAATTGAAATTTTGGCTCGAACCAATTATACGCCTTTTGTTGATCTTTTAGAGGTGTTCAATACCACCGCAGCCGAGGTTTGTGAAGGACAACAAATTGATATGAATTTTGAAACCAGACAGGATGTTTCTCATGAGGAATACTTAGAAATGATTACCCTCAAAACGGCTGTATTACTTGGTGCTTCCTTGAAAATTGGTGCATTAATTGGTGGGGCTTCTAAAGAAGATGCCAATCATTTGTACGAGTTTGGAAAAAACATTGGTATTGCCTTTCAAATTCAAGATGATATTTTAGATAGCTTTGGTGAGGTAGCTCAAGTAGGAAAAAGGATTGGAGGTGATATTGCCTCCAACAAAAAAACCTTATTGCTTATAGAACTTTTGGCATGCGCCCATAAAGACGATTTAAAATATTTACAACAATTGTTTGGTGAAACAGATGAAACCATCAAGATTAACGAGGTGTTGAAACTCTACCAAAAATACCAGATCAAGCAATTTGCAGAATCTGCCAAACAGCAATACCTCAACACAGCATTCAATCATATGAGCCAAATTCAATGCGCTGAAGAAACTAAATCTGTATTAATATCAACTGCCAACGAGTTGATGGAAAGAATGAGTTAAATGGATTAAGATATTCTTCCCCATTTCGCAGTTTTTCTATACAAAGCATCATAACGCATGATGCCTTCGTGTTCAGCCTTCTTCAGTTCTGGATCGGTATCTAACACCTTTTGTGCGGCTTCTCTTGCCAATCCAAGTATGGCTGTATCCTTGGAAAGATCGCCAATCTTTAAATCTAACACCCCGCTTTGGGCCGTTCCTTCCAATTCTCCCGGACCTCTAAGTTTTAAATCTGCCTCCGCAATTTTAAATCCATCTGTTGTTTCAACCATGGTTTTTAAACGCAATTTTGCCTCATTGCTTTGCTTAAAATCACTCATAAGAATGCAGTAACTTTGGTCGGCTCCTCTTCCTACTCGCCCGCGTAATTGATGCAATTGTGATAGGCCAAACTTTTGTGCACTTTCTATAACCATCACACTCGCATTGGGAACATTTACACCTACTTCAATAACAGTAGTTGCAACCATAATATGTGTTTCACCTCTAATGAATCTATTCATTTCAAATTCCTTGTCAGCAGTTTTCATTCTGCCATGTAAGATACTTACTTGAAATGTTGGTTCAGGAAACTCCTTGCAAATGCTCTCATAACCCTCTACTAGGTTTTTATAATCTAACTTTTCAGATTCTTCAATCAAAGGATAAACAATATAAATCTGTCTCCCTTTTTGAATTTCATTTTTGAGGAAACCATAAACAGCCAATCGGTTGCTATCATTGCGCAAAAGGGTTTGAATAGGTTTTCTTCCTTTTGGCAATTCATCAATCACAGATGTATCTAAGTCGCCATATAATGTCATTGCTAAGGTACGCGGTATGGGTGTGGCTGTCATTACCAATACATGTGGAGGGAATTTATTCTTTTGCCACAAACGCGCTCTTTGTTCTACGCCAAACCTATGTTGTTCATCTACAATGGCCATTCCCAAGTTCTGAAAGTTTACCTTGCTTTCAATCAAAGCATGCGTACCAATAAGTATATCAACTTCACCCATTTCTAGGGCTTGGTATATTTTTTTCTTTTCACGTGTGGGTGTTGAGCCCATCAATAAATGCACTCTTACGGGCATTTCTTTAAGTAGGTTTCTTATGGTTTCATAATGTTGTGTGGCCAATATCTCTGTAGGAGCCATCATGCAACTTTGGTATCCATTGTCTAGGGTCATTAACATGCTCATAAGAGCCACCACTGTTTTGCCGCTACCAACATCGCCCTGAACCAACCTGTTCATTTGAATGCCTTGTTTTACATCGGCACGAATTTCTTTTAATACCCGCTTTTGTGCACCTGTAAGTTCAAATGGTAAGAAATGATTATAAAAATCATTGAAGTTTTTTCCTATTGTTTCTAGTTTAATTCCATTGAATAGTTGGTGGCGTTTTACCTTGTAACGCAGCAGCTTCAATTGAATAAAAAAGAACTCTTCAAACTTAAGCCTAAACTCTGCAAGGGCCAACGATTTGGGGTCAGTTGGGAAGTGCACCATTTGCAAGGAAGCCTTCCTGCCAGGTAGTTGATAGGTTGATAATATTTGAGGAGATAAGCTCTCCGAAATCTCAAATCTAGCATCACTCACAATGGCATGAATCCATTTCATGATAACCTTTGAATCAATGCCACGAGCTTTCATTTTTTCGGTGCAATTGTACATGGGCATAATGTGCAAGTACTTTTTTACCGATAAGTCTTCTGGGTCATCTAAGTTAGGATGAACCATGTTAATGGTGCCATTAAATTCATTGGGTTTGCCAAATGCCAAATAAATCATTCCAGATTTTAAACTGTCTTTGATCCACTTGTGGCCTTGAAACCATACCAACTCTAATATGCCTGAATCGTCTTTTAATTCTGCTACCAAGCGCTGCCCAGATTTAGTGCCCAACGTTCTTACATTGCTCAAAATCCCTTTCACCTGCACATAAGGTAAATCAGCACGCAACTCTGCAATTTTATATATTTTGCTTCTGTCTATATGTCGGTATGGAAAATGAAAAAGGAGGTCATGGAAGGTAAATAATTGCAACTCCTTTTGAAGCAGCTCTGCCCTTGAGGGGCCTATGCCCTTCATATATTCAATAGGAGTGGATAGAAAGGCGTTCATGAAACTTAGTTTGAGCTATATCTTCAAAACTAAAATCTTTTATGCAAAAACATAAACTGTTTACTTCGGTAAAATTTCACCAAACCTATTTACATAGAGATTAATGCTTTTGAATATGACCTCTGCAATGCCATCTTCAAAAATTCCTATATTCTGGAATTCAAATGGCACCATTACTTTTCCTTCTTTGTCTATGGCTCCCCATTTACCTTTTATCCTAACTGCACATAGGCCTTCATTAAAGAAACCCGCATCTTCAAATTGTGGTTGGTAAATATACCTTCCATCTTTATCAATAAAAGCCCATTTGCCACCCAACATCACGGCAGCTCTACCTTCAGAGAAGGGTCTTATATCTTCATATAAGGCAGGAATAACCAGTTCTCCGCTTTTGTTAATGAACCCAAATTTCCCTTCAACTTCCACGGCAGCTAAGCCTTCATTAAATTCTTTGGCATAGGTGAATTTAGCTTCAATTACCAGTTTTCCAGATTTGTCAATAAATCCAAATTTGCCCATTTGATTTACTACTGCTAAGTCCTCATTAAAGTTACTAATGAACTCATAAGTAGCAGGAATAATTTCCTTTCCATCGCTATTAAGCAGGCCAAATTTGGTGCCTTGTAAAAATCGCGCAATGCCCTCATCTAAATCATCTGCATCGTCATAAATAAAGTCGGTGGCATAGGTTCCATCTTTTTTAATAAAAGCAAACTTGTAACCCAAATTGCTAATGTCGAATCCAAATTTGTTCTGAACCACATCTATCTTTTTCCCAACCCTAGCCAAACCACTATGGAAAGAACGTGCTTCATATACTTCCTTTGGAAGGCTAAGCACAACTTCCCCTTTAGCATTCATATAATAGTTTTTGAACTTATAATCCATTACAGGCACTAGGCCTTCAGAATAGGTGCCAATAAATTGATAAATTCCTGTATCTATCACCCTGTTTTCTTTGTTGTCAATCAAACAAGGCATATTGCCCAAAGCAACGGTAGCATATCCTTCATGAAAATTCTGGGCTAAATCATATTTAAAATCTATGAGCATTTCCCCACGATTGTTCATGTAACCCCATTTGCTTTTCTTCAAAATAGGATACAAATTTTGTGCGTGTAAATAGGGCAGAAAACAAATGAAGCTTAAAAATATGAGCGCTTTTTTCATACGGCTAATTTATAACGTAGCCTATTACTCGCCAAACAACATATCTACATTTCCATGGGGAAATATTGGTATTAGTGGATTATTTTAAGCAAAGGGGTTTAGCCCAATTATTCTTTATAAAGACTCTGCAACAACCTCTTTTACTTCTGGAATCATGCGTGTTAACATGCCTTCAATTCCGCGCTTCAAGGTTACGGTAGAAGATGGACAACCACTGCATGAACCTTTCAGTTCAACAGTAACAATTCCTTCGTTAAATGATTTAAAAGAAATCATCCCTCCATCTGTTTCAACTGCTGGCTTAATATAGGTGTCAAGCACATCTAAAATTTGAGCAACCACCAAATTGTCTGCACCTTCGTATTTATGAGGAGTTACTCTTGCAACAACAATTGGTTCATCTGCTTCTACATATGCTTTCAAAAACTCCTTCACAATAGGAATTACTTCATGCCACTCAGTTCCACTTAATCGGGTAATGGTAACAAAGTTGTTCATGATAAAAACACCATTCACAAAGCTAAATTCAAATAAGCTTTTCGCTAATGGCGATTCTTGCGCTTTTTCTTTGGTGGGAAAATCCATGGCATCATCAGGCAAAATCATCCTGTTAAATACAAATTTCATGGTCTCCGGGTTAGGAGTTTCCTCGGCATATACGTTTAAAAAATTATCCTGAGTCGACATGTTATTTAGAATTATTCTACAAACATAACCCTTATTCTTAAAAAATGTTTGTTTTTATGTGCCACATTTTATCTTCGTAATAACGGCCATGCCCAAAGAAATTTTAAAAATCACCCCTGCTGAAGCCTTACTTAAGGCTGCTCATTATTGTGCCTACCAAGAGAGGTGCCATAATGAGGTTCGCCACAAATTGGCCGAATGGGGCATTTATGGCACTACAGCAGATGAACTGATTCTCAAATTGATTGAGCAAAATTACCTCAATGAAGAGCGTTTTGCGAAAGCCTTTGCTGGGGGTAAATTTAGGGTGAAACAATGGGGCAGATTAAAAATTAAACGAGAACTAAAGATCAGAGGTTTGTCTGATTATTGCATCAACTTGGCCTTAAAAGAGATTGAAGATGATCATTATATTCTCACCCTCAAAAATTTAATGGTATCTAAGTTAAATTCGGTTAAATCTGCTCACCCGCTTGAAAAAAAGCAAAAGGTATATCATTACCTAGCTACTCGAGGATATGAGGGAGATATCATTTTAGATTTATTCAAAGAAATTCAAAACCTGAGTAACTAAAACCATTTGCCATTTTATTTTTTATTGGCCAATAATCTTCTTTCATTTCTTTTCTTTGCGCCATGGGGGCCAAAGGAAATACCAAATCACTTGTTTTACTATTTACAGCCAATACCATTTCAGGGTTTTCTCAAGGCTTAAGTATGTTGGCTATTCCATGGTATTTCGCTAAGCAAAATCAAAGTTCTACTTTCACTTTTGCCTATGGCATTATTACAGTAATTATTCTTTTTTTTGGCTTATATGCCGGAACGCTCGTAGATAGATTTAGTAGAAAAGCAAACTTTCTTGCCATCAATTTAATTTGTGGTGTGGCTCTGTTAGCTATTGCCTTAACAGGTTATTCTCAAGCCTATTTAAACCCATTTATGGTTATAAGTGTTTTTGCCATTACACTCCTTAATTACAATATTCATTACCCAACTTTGTATGCATTTGCACATGAAATAACCTTACCAGAACAATACCACAAGGTAAATTCTTGGATAGAAATTGTTGGTCAGTCAAGCTCCATTATGAGCGGTGCTTTGGCAGCTATATTAATAGATGGGGTGAATCCAGCGGCAGGTAAATTGGCGGGTTTTACTTTGCCCTTTAAAATTGATATTCCTAAATGGGAAATTTGGGAAATATTTATGCTCGATGCCACCACCTATTTTATTGCAGCTGCGCTTATTTACAGCATCAAATACAAACCTGTAAAAGAGAAAGTGGTTGAGCTTGGTTCGGTTTTTAAAAGAATGAAAACAGGCTTTATTTACCTCAAACAAAATCCTTACCTGCTTTGGTTTGGCGTATTTTCGTATGCCGTGTTCGCCGCCCTTTTGGTTTGTATCCATTCATTGCTTCCTATTTATGTAGAAAAGCACCTGCATGAAGATGGTTCTGTATTTGCCGCGGCCGATTTAATTTATGCCATTGGTGCGCTCAGCGCAGGTTTGTTTGTGGGTAAGGTTTTCGGTTCGAACCAAACCCTACGCGCAATTATTATGCTAACTGCTTTGGCTGGTTGCTTATTCTTTTGGGTGTTTTTTACCAAAAGTGTTTGGGTGGTTTATGTTTTTTGCATTTTACTTGGTTTCAGCAATGCAGGTATAAGAGTATTACGATTAACCTATTTCTTCCAACACCTTCCCAACGAAGTAATGGGCAGGGTTAATAGTATCTTTAATATGAGCAATGTGCTTACCCGAAGCTTATTTATTTTCCTTTTCTCTATATCTTTTTTTAATACGGAAAACCAAGTTATTTGGGCTTTTTTGGTCCTTTCTGTTTATTTGTTTGCTTCGGCCATTGTGTTATTACTTACCCAAAATAATAAGGCAAAGCCCGTCTCTTTAGAATAGCATCTTTCCGCTTTTATTTTCCAATCTATTTAACTAAAATTGACTCCATACCATTGTTTTTTCTTTATCTAAATTTACCATGTTAACGCTTTCTGAATTTCAACAACAAGTAGGAGGTACATTGCTGCAGCAAAGCGCTGAGAATAGCAGCATACAACATGTTTTAATTGATAGCAGAAAACTCATTTACACAGAACATGCGCTGTTTATTGCTATTAAGGGCGAAAGAAATAACGGTCATTTATATCTTCAAGAGGTATATGATGCTGGCGTGCGAAACTTTATGGTTGAGGCCAATCAATATGATGCTAAACTTATTCAATCCTTCA
Source organism: uncultured Bacteroidota bacterium (assembly GCA_903834625.1). Taxonomy (GTDB): domain Bacteria; phylum Bacteroidota; class Bacteroidia; order UKL13-3; family UKL13-3; genus B1. Next base: position 2,886 of record CAILJQ010000307.1, on the reverse strand, counting down.
AGAATTGTAATGTTCTTGAAATAGAAAATGGCATATCCTCCCTGCAGAAGTTTGCGCAATTACACCGCGCTTCCTATGATACCAAAGTGTGCGCAGTTACAGGTAGCAATGGCAAAACTATTGTGAAGGAATGGCTCACCCATTTGCTCAAAGATAAGTTGAACATCGTAAGAAACCCTAAAAGTTATAACTCTCAAATAGGTGTTCCACTTTCGGTTTTGCAAATGAATGCATCACATACCTTGGGTATTTTTGAGGCTGGCATTTCTGAACCAAATGAAATGCCGGTACTAGAGGAAATTATCCAACCACAATGGGGCGTTTTTACTTATTTGGGCGATGCACATAATGAAGGTTTTTCAACCGAAAAAGAAAAACTTAAAGAAAAAGCCTTGCTGTTTACCCATTGCAAAACCCTTATTTATCCTGCAGAACAAGAATTGGTGCATGATTATTTTAGCAAGGAATTTGGTCCAGCCTATCAGGTGAATTGCATAGGCTGGTCAAGGTTTAACCCCCAAGCTCACATTTACATTCATCAACAAACAGTCGAATCTGAAACTCACCTAAGTATAAAAAACCAAAGCATTCGCATTCCTTTTACTGATGATGCATCTGTTTGGAATGTATGCTGTTGCTTGGCATTACTTTATGCCATGGAAATACCCATTCAATCGGTTCAAGACTCATGTGCAGATTTGCCTGTACTAGAAATGCGTCTGCAATTAAAAGAAGCACACCAAGATGCCATCCTTATCAATGATGCCTATAGTGCAGATTTAGGATCATTGGGTATTGCCCTCGACTTCTTAAACCAGCATGCAGGTGATTACAAAAGAATAGTTATTCTTTCAGATTTTTTAGAAAGTGGTAAGTCGGAGGAGTCTTTATACCAATCCATTGCCCAATTGCTTGATGCCCATCACATAGATGAACTAATTGGTGTAGGCACAGCTATTTCCCGTAATGCCCATTGGTTTCATCAAGAGGAGCAAAGCTATTTTCAAGATACCGCTCAATTATTAAACAACCTTTCTATCAATCATTTTAACCACGCCATCATTTTACTAAAAGGTGCAAGGCAATTTACTTTTGAGAAAGTTGCTAAATGGCTAGAAAGAAAGGTGCATCAAACTGTTTTTGAAATAAATCTTAATGCATTAGTACATAACCTACATACCTATAGGTCCATCCTTAAACCTAAGGTGAAGGTTATGGCAATGGTAAAGGCATTTAGTTATGGCGCAGGTAGCTATGAAATTGCACGGATTCTTAACTTCAATAGGGTAGATTATTTAACTGTTGCCTATGCAGATGAAGGTGTAGTTTTGCGTAAAGCAGGTATCAGAACGCCAATCATGGTTATGAACCCTGAACCGCAGAGTTTTGATGCCATTTTACAATACAACCTCGAACCAGAAGTATACCAATTTGATATCCTCCAAAGCCTCATTCAGAGCGCAGATGGGGTAGAAGTAGGTATTCATATTGAACTCGACTCGGGCATGAAACGATTGGGTTTTGATGCAGCACAAATTCCTGCGCTTATTCAAAAATTAACAGCTAGCAATAACCTAAAAATAAAATCTGTTTTTACCCACCTAGCTGCAAGTGAAGATCCTTCACATGATGAATTTACCTTGCAACAAATAATGCATTTCAAAGAGTTAAGTCAACAAATTTTAGACGCCTTTCCTTACCCAATTTTACGCCATTGTTTGAATAGTGGGGGTATTGCTAGGTTTCCAGACGCACAATTAGATATGGTAAGGTTGGGCATTGGTTTGTATGGCGTTGATCCAAGCCCTAAACACCTTGCTTTGCAACCAATAGGAACTTTAAAAACTGTTGTTTCTCAAATTAGAGATATCTCTTCTTCAGAAAGTATTGGGTATGGTAGAAAGGGTAAATTACCCCAAGCGGGTAAAATTGCCATCGTAGCTATTGGCTATGCAGATGGACTGGATAGAAAGTTGAGCAATGGGGTAGGAGCCATGAATGTAAATGGGAAAATGGCAAAAATAGTAGGCAATATTTGTATGGACATGACCATGCTTGATGTGACCAATATTCCTTGCAAACCAGGAGATGAGGTTATTGTATTTGGTCAAATGCCAAGCATCGAAACCGTGAGTGACCAAATTCAAACCATTCCTTATGAAGTGTTAACTGGCGTATCGCAAAGAGTTAAAAGGGTTTATTACTATGAATAAATGGTTTGCCTGCATTTTGATGCTTTTATTTCTTTCTTGTAAAACCCCTCCGTTTACGCAATTATCTCCTGTAGGGTCAAACCATAACCCACCCAAAAGCACCGATAAATTTGTATTTTTTGTGCACAGTAATAATCAAGTCAATGGCAGAATTACCATGGACAATTTGGTGCGTATGTCATCACATAATTCCATTCAGGGTTACTTGTATACCCAAGGCAATAGACTCTTACTATCTAACTGGGAAAATTACCAAAGTAAATTGCTTCAAGATAATTACCAGTATGCACTTATCATGTATGTTCGCCCAAGTAATAAAGATGCGGTGAATTCTAGTGGAGCTGGCTTTATTCAAGATTATCTGTTATACATTGATCCTTGTATGTTTAATCCAATATGCAACTTTCAAGCAGATAAATATATCATTGAAACCAAATTATATTCCCTACAAAACACTTCCTGTATTTGGCAAAGTACCAGCAAAACTTTTGAAAATCTAGAAGTGCATTCAACCTATTTGAAACATGCAGAACAGGTAGTACAACAACTCCAAAAACAAGGTTACATGGTAAAGTAAATGCTAGTGTGGTTTGTGAATAATTAAATCAAACCTATAATGACTATAGGGTTGCCAATTTTCTTGTTCTTGAACCAATGCCACCGCACCCAATTT
>CAILJQ010000306.1 GCA_903834625.1 uncultured Bacteroidota bacterium | reverse complement strand
ATTGGGAAGGTTGGAAATTAGTTAGCTATAAGTATTCAGATATTACAACTCTTGTAAATGGTGCACCTGCAGCAGCTAAAGGGAATAAATTGCATAACGCTGATAAAATTGGAAAGATTTCGATGCTACACTTAGCGAATCCTAACAATGGGTTTGCCAGTACAAAAATCGATATGATTATATTTACTGAAAATAAAGCCATAGAATTATAATGAAAAGAAATTCCATAATTCTGATCAGTATTTTTATAGCTTCCAGTTTTGTAAGCTGTAAATCATTAGTAAAATTTCAACAACGAAGTTTATATGATGTAGACAATACTGTTGTTGTAGAGAATGTTAATGGATTTAAAGCAGTTGATGTTTTTAAAGATGATATTGATAACAGCATTTGGATTTCTCCATGTGTAGAAATGAAAGCTGAACGCAGTAATGTTTACTCAGGCACAGGAGCTATTAAATTAGGTTGGAACAAACCCGCTAATAATTGCGAGTGGTTAGGCATTGGCTTTGCTTGGAATAATTGGATGGCCAAAGATATGCTCGATCTTGCGGATGTTGCCGCTATACAAATGCAAGTAAAAGCAGTCAAAGGACATTTTAAAAATTTACCCGTTGCATTTGCGTTTGAAGATTATGCAGGTACACAAACGTATTATGGTTTCAGAACAGAATTAGCTTCAGGAGAATTTAATGATAGTACTTGGACATCTGTTACTATCCCATTATCTAAATTTCCATTAGCAAGTGATGATATTGACTTAGAAAAAATAAAATGGTTCGTTATTCAGTTGGAAGCTGATGGTGATATCTATCTCGATCATATTAAAATTATAAAATTGTAACATTCACATGAATCGCCTAAAGACCCTAACTACCCTATTACTTTGCACGATTGCATTACAAGTATTTTCACAAAAGAAAAAGTCAGACATTGATATCGACAAACTCATTAAACAAATGAGTATTGAAGAAAAAGCTGGGCAAATGACCCAAATCGATTTAGGAATTGTTTGTGTTGGTGATATTTGCGTTTTAAAAAATCCTCAAACACTTGACATTAATAAATTAACAACAGCCATTGCAAAATACCATATAGGATCTATCCTAAATGTGGGTTGTGGTAGTGGTACCATCTCTTTGCCGAATTGGCAAAAAATCATCGAAACACTAGATCAAACCAATAAAAAATTAAGTGCTCATCAAGTTCCAATACTTTACGGTATCGATGCAATACACGGCGCAAATTATACCATGGGTGCAACCTTATTCCCTCAAGAAATTGGACAAGCAGCCACTTGGAATACTAGCTTGGTAAAAAGAGCAAATGAAATTACTGCCTATGAAACTCGTGCATCAGGAATCCCTTGGAACTTCTCTCCTGTATTGGATTTAGGCAGACAACCATTATGGTCGCGTTTCTTTGAAACTTATGGCGAAGATGTTTACTTAGCAAAAAGCATGACCAAAGCAGCCATTAATGGGATGCAAGGAAATGATGTAGGGTCGCCCTACAAAGTGGCAGCCTGCATGAAACACTTTTTAGGATACAGCGTGCCCTTAAGTGGAAAAGATAGAACTCCGGTTTGGATTTCAGATAGAGAGCTACGTGAATATTTTTTACCAACCTTCCAAACAGCAATAAATGAAGGTGCTCGCACAGTAATGATTAATTCTGGTGAATTGAATGGTAGTCCAGTACATGCGAACTACGATATCTTAACAAAATTATTGAGAGATGAATTAGGATTTAAGGGTGTAGCTGTTACCGACTGGGAAGATATTTATAAGTTAGTGAATACACATCATGTAGCCGCTACAAAAAAGGAAGCTGTACGCATGGCTATTATGGCTGGTATCGATATGAGCATGACTCCGAATGATTATGAATTTACGGAGTTGTTAGTTCAATTAGTAAAAGAAGGTACTATACCCGAATCACGTTTAGACCTTTCGGTAAAACGTATTCTACAACTGAAAAAAGACTTAGGTTTATTTGATCAGATGAAATATCCATCAACCCTTTATCCGCAATTTGGTAGTAAAGAAAATGCTGAAGTAAGTTACCAACTCGCTTCAGAAAGTATCACCTTATTGAAAAACAAAAACAATACACTCCCACTACAAAACGAAAAAGTATTGGTATGTGGACCAGGTGCAAATAGTATAAATTATTTAAACGGTGCATGGACACATACTTGGCAAGGTGTTGATGCTCGATACAACACACCAAATAAGCTAACCATCATTCAAGCTTTAGAAAAATACAAAAAAGATAATATTGTTTATGCTGAAGGTAGTACAATAGATAGCCTAACTAATATTGAAGAATGCATGGCGAAAGCTAAAAGTGTAGATAAAATTATTATTTGTTTAACTGAATTGCCTAGTGCAGAGATACCAGGAAATATTGATGATTTGAGTCTTCCTCTTGCTCAAGAGAATTTAGTTAAACAATTACAAACATTAAATAAACCGATTATTTTAGTAATGTGTTTCAATCGTCCGCGCATCATTAAAAACATTATCGATAAATCGGATGCTATTGTTTATGCTTATTTACCAAGCGATGAAGGTGGAAGAGCAATTACCGATATTCTTTACGGCAATACAAACCCAAGTGGTAAACTTCCGTTCACTTACCCTGCTAATGTAAACGACTTTGATCATTACGATCGTAAAGCAGCAGATGAGCAATCTAATGTTGGTACTGCAAATGGATACAACCCGGCATTTGAATTCGGACAAGGCTTAAGCTATACTACTTTCGAATACAGTAATTTTACTATATCGAACAGTAAATTAAATGATTTCGATTCTGTATTTGTAAAAGTAACCGTTAAAAATACAGGCACACGCACAGGTAAAGAAGTAGTGCAATTGTATTATAAAGATTTAGTAGCAAGCATCACCCCTTCTTCTAAAAAACTAACTGGATTTCAAAAAATAAATTTGGCTGCAGGTCAATCGCAAGAAGTAACTTTCGTTGTGCTCAAATCAGATTTATCTTTCATCAATAAAGAATTAAACCGAGTAACAGAAAAGGGAGAATTTGAACTATTTATTCAAAACAATAAACAATTAATCTATGTCAATTAACATCCGATTAGCGATACTATTCTTATTCATTGCAAGTACACAGATTTCTTGTAAACAATCTGCACCATCAGATTTAGATAAAGTTGAAGTGGGTGATTTGTATTTTTCGGGATATTATTGGAATTACAAAGATGCTGCCACTCCTGTTGGCCCTGGACCAAATCGTTTTAGCGGAAATGCTGATAATGCATGGGTAGATAGTTTAGGTTATTTGCATTTGAAAATTAGCAAGAAAAATGATTTATGGTATTGTGCTGAATTAATTTCTACAAAAGAATTTGGTTACGGCACTTACGTATTTACTTGTGAAAGTGATATACGAGTTTTTGATAAGTATGCCGTATTTGGATTTTTTACATGGAATAATTACTCTTTCCAAACCGATGGAAATTCTGAGGTGGATATTGAATTTGCTAAATGGGGTACTGCAACAGATACTTTGTTGACCACTTATAGCGTGCAACCCGTAATCTTTTCAAATCCTAGTCCGTATTCTGAACGAACCCACAAACCAACAATACCTACTTCAAGTATTACGGGTACTAAAACCTATATGTTTACTTGGACACCAGATAGTATAGTTTGGAAAAGTTTTCAAGGTGCAAACTATATTGGAGCAACACAATTGTCTCATTGGAGTTTTGACAAGAATAATATTCAACGTTCTAAAATTGAAAATAGCTTAACATCTAATCCTTTTGTTATACCTACTCCGGGCGATTCTACCAATGTACGTTTTAACTTATGGCTATTGAATGGACAGGCTCCAAGCAACGGGCTTAATCACGAAGTAGTTATATCATCATTTAAATATATTCCCCTATAACCATAGAAAAAAATAAAATGAAAAAGAGAATTTTACTTTTATTATTGAGTGTGATGATTTCGATCACAACATTTGCTCAAACTAAAAATGTTACTTTTCAAGTATCCAGTCCAGACTCTACACCAGTATATGTTTTCGGTAGTTGGAGCAGTTGGACGAATTGGCCAGGTACACCAATGAATTCCTTAGGGAATAATGAGTATTCAATTACTATTCCAATGGGAGTAAGCACTACTTATGAATATTTATTTGTGAATGGTGTTGGACCAACGAAAGAAGTTTTAGATCCAACAGGACTATGTACCAATGGAAATGCACAGTTTACGAATCGTGTATTAAACTTAGGCGGAAATGATACCGCAATTTGCTTTACTTGGGAAACCTGTACGGCTTGCCAAGCTGCACCTCCTACGAACGTTAACGTTCGTTTCAATGTTACGGCTACAGACTCATTACCAGTATTTGTATTTGGTAGTTGGAGTGGTTGGTCTAACTGGCCAGGTGAACCTATGACTGATGCCAATAATGATGGTACTTATGATGCCGTAGTGAGCTTAACAGCAAACACAACTTACGAGTTCTTATTTGTAAATGGTGTTGGACCAACAAAAGAAGTATTAAATCCAGCTTGGACTTGTACCAATGGAAATGGGCAATATACTAACCGTGTAATCAATGTAGGAACTACAAACAAATCGGTTTGTTATACTTGGGAAACTTGTGATACTTGTATCTCTACTCCTCCACCTTCAAATATTAACGTTACGTTTAGAGTTCAAAATCCAGATTCAACTCCAGTGTATCTAATTGGAAATTGGAATTGGGCAAACTGGCCAGGCATTGCATTAACGAATGAGGGCAATGGTGTTTATTCAACAGTTATGTCATTAGGCGCAGAAACCACTATTGAATATTTATTCACCAATGGTAATGGACCAACGAAAGAAGTATTAAACCCAAGTTGGACTTGTACTAATGGAAATGCACAATACACAAATCGTATGACTACGTTAGGAACTAGCGATATTACGCTTTGCGCGAAATGGGCTAAATGTGATAATTGTGTAATTGCTTCAGTGAATGAAAGCAATAATGAAAAGGTTTCTATTTACTTAGATCAACATTATATCAAATTATTCTCATCAGAAATAACTTCGTATGATGAGCTTCAAATTTTTGATTTAACAGGTAGAAAAGTAGTTGATTTACAGAAAAATATTTCGAACAACATTGAAATCCCGCTTGAATTAAATAACAATTCGCTCTATATTGTGAAATTAAGAACTGGGAATACTGTTTTTACTTTAAAAGGAAAACCTAATAACTAGAATTATATATATGCAAGTAGAGCAAAACCTAAACACCGAACAGAAGAACAACTATGGTGCCTTGAGTACCTTAGTTTCTGTTTTCTTTTTTTGGGGATTTATTGCTGCAGGTAACGGAGTATTTATACCCTTCTGCAAAGATTATTTCCACTTAGATCAATTTCAAAGTCAATTGGTCGATTATGCATTTTACATCGCCTATT
>CAILJQ010000305.1 GCA_903834625.1 uncultured Bacteroidota bacterium | reverse complement strand
ACAATCTAAAACTTTATTACTTTCTACTTTTTCTGCTTTGGCTAATTCTGTTTTTCCCTCTTTGTTTCTGAGCGTTGCAGTAAATTCCATTTTACTTCCCTTGCGTAAAAGTCCAACCAAAACAATGTCGCCCGGACTTTTCTTTCCAACTTTTTCTTGCAATTCGTTACTGGTGTTTACTGATTCTCCGTCAATGGTAATAATGACATCACCTTTTTTGATCCCAGCAGCTTTGGCAGCGCTATTTTCATTTACCTCAGCAACATATACTCCCTTCACATCTTTCAATCCTTCTTTTTCTGCCAATTGGTTGTTTACATCTTGAATTTGAACACCTAATAATCCTCTTTGTACCTCACCATATTTCATTAAATCATTAATAACTTTATTCATGAGGTTAGAAGGGATGGCAAAGGCATAACCTGCATATTGACCTGTTTGGCTGGCAATGGCGGTATTAATGCCAATTAACTTTCCATCAGAGGCAACCAAAGCTCCCCCTGAATTTCCAGGATTAACAGCCGCATCTGTTTGGATAAATGCCTCAATGGCATATTGAGTTTCCTGGTTTTGCGGGTCGCGAATTAGGTTCAGACCGCGCCCTTTGGCACTAACAATACCCGCAGTAACAGTTGATGTGAGGTTAAATGGATTACCAACAGCTAATACCCATTGACCTACCTTTACCTGATCTGAATTGCCTACAACGGCAAATGCTAAGTTTTTCTCCTCAATGCGTAAAAGTGCCAAATCTGTGTTACGGTCTTTGCCTAATAATTCTGCATCATATTCACGCTTGTCGTTTAAAATTACTTTGATTTTGGTTGCACCATCTATCACATGGTTATTGGTAACAATATAACCATCTGATGAGATAATAACCCCTGAACCAGAACCTTGACGAGGCATTTGCGGGATCTCAAATCCTTTAAAGAAACCACCAAAAGGGTCGTTCATTCCCATTTCTCCCTGACCGCCTTCAACGGTGGTGATTATATGTACAACAGTTGGAGTAACCAATTCGGCTACATTTACGAAATCTGGAGTTTCTCCCTGAATGGAGGCATACCGAGCCAAATAATCTGAATTAAAGCGGTTTTCGTCGTCGTGTGAAATCAATTTGTTCACTCCAATGGCAATCAGTCCGCCAAGACTGGCCACAACAAGCATTCCTAAGTACTTTTTCATATGTTTTCAATCTTTTTTTTTAGCTTTTCAAAAACTGTTCCACGGTACAAAATGACAGATTTTTAAAAATATATTTGCTTAACGGTAAAAAAGAGTGACAAATTTTACCAATTAAATGTTGAAATTTGCCACTGCTGTAAGCACTGTAAAAATGCATTTTTCCCACGAGAAGCATCAATATTATTTTGAAAAATATCTCAGAAATGAGATGAAGGGGGAGGAGTTTGCGAGTTTTGAACGCAAATTGGCTGAGGATGAAAATTTTAACAAAGCCTTTGCCCACTACTTAAGAAATAGAAAAGAAATAGTAGAAGAGGATTTGGCAGAATATGACCAGCCCGAATTGCTGATTGAAAAGCCTCAAAAATGGGGATGGGTTTACACCAGTATTTCATTGTTGTGTATTGTATTGTTGGTTGATTATTATTTGAGCTCAAATTACAATAATGGCAGTGCACATGCAGTTAAGAGGGAACCATTAATTGAGAAGATTAATATTTTTAAATCGAGGCCAGTCGCGAAGGAGGCCGTTGCTGAAAAAATAAAAGACAGCTTAAACGATCAAAGAAGCCAAGTAATACCAGATACTTATCCTACAGATACTGCAGCATTATTGGCAGAGGTAGATGAACAATTGATTCAATACATGGAAGGAAATAGGTTGGCCATTCAAGGAGATTATTTTGTGGCTGATTCCTTGTTTAAGGTGGTTGAATCAAAATTTTTATTGGAGCGTACAAATAGTTTGAGGATTCAAACAGATAGCCTGCTAGACGACAGTTCCCTTCATGTTTTGGTTGTAAAAAGTTTGTTTAGAAATGTTGCACAATTTCAAAGAACTTTTTTGGTAGAATTTTGGGAGAGTCCGATACATTTTAGAGGATATTTATTCAATGGAAAAAAATTGCTTCTGTATGGCATTGATCCAAATGATCCATTGATGTTGAGTTATCTAGAGGAAAATTCAACTTATCACTTATTTATTGGTTCAAAGGAATTTCAATTATTTCCAGACAATCAGTTTCACAAATTGGCAGAAGAATGACAGTTTTTTATAAATATCAGGGAACAGGCAATGACTTTATCATGGTTCAGGATTTTGACAAAAAATTCCCCTCCCATGACAAAAAGTTCATTGAGTTTCTTTGTCACCGTAGATTTGGTATTGGTGCTGATGGGTTGATTCTCCTTCAACGAAATGAAAATAGCCTTTTTTACATGCAATACTTTAACAGTGATGGAAAAGAAAGCAGCATGTGTGGAAATGGTGGTCGTTGTTTTGCCCAGTTCATATTAGATTTAGGTTTGAGCCAAAATGAGGTTCAATTTATGGCTGTTGATGGAATGCACCAAGCATCGATTGTGACTAGTACTGATGGTAAGTCTCTCATTTCCTTGCAAATGATACCAGTAAGTGGTGTTCAAAAGTTAGGTTCTGAACAATTTGAGTTGAATACCGGATCTCCCCATTTTATTGAATTTACTCAATCTCCTGTAAAAGAACTTTCGCTCATTGAAAAGGCAAAAGGAATTAGGTACAATGACAAATACAAGGAAGCTGGCATAAACGTAAATTTCGTGAACTTGTTGGGATTGAAAGATATTCAGATGAGAACATACGAACGTGGCGTGGAAGATGAAACTTTGTCTTGCGGAACCGGCGCTACAGCGGCAGCTTTGAGTACAGCAATTTTTAATCAATTACCTGCAGGTACCCACCAAATTAAGGTAAAAGTTATGGGTGGACAATTAGCCGTTAAATTCCATTTTGAACCCAATACCATGTCGTTTAAAGATATTTGGTTGGTTGGTCCGGCCGAAAAAGTTTATGAGGGACAAATTGACCTCTAATTTTTCTCATTTTTACTTGAAACCAATTTATTTTTTGTCATATCTTGCCTACCTTAAAGTGTAGTGTAATTGATAGTAGTTAACACCCAACCATTTGCTTTGGTATATGCCTTGTTCCAGCACCCCTATTTAGGATTGGTGCTCGAACCTCATGTGGTTCAGGTGAATAGTAAAGGAGCTTATACGCTTACCCATCAAAGGGTGTTTTCAAAAACGGCTGATTATTTTGCCAAGAATTTGAGTGACCACGATCTTCATTTGATTCGAATTTTGGATGAAGTGGATGATGATTTCATTTTCAAGAAATTCAACAAAGAGGTTAAACGCAAAATTCGCACCTCAGAGTTCTTTTCAAAATACTGCCCCAAAGAATTGATGGAGGAGAGCATTCGTCCATTTATTGAGGAGCGAATGAATAAGGTTTTTCTTGAGTTGAGAGGAAAAACCATTTATAAAAACGGAAATGATAACAATCCTACCTCCATTAAAATTACTGTAGGTGAGGAACAGGCAAATATTTGGTTTCATTTCAAGAATAGCCCTGAAGGAATTAGGTATTACCCAACCCTAAGGTACAAGGATGCCAAAGTAGAATTCATGTATAAAGGGGCTGCCATTGTATCTCAAACACCTGCCTGGTTGTTGGTTGAGAATATGTTGTACGACTTTGAAAAAAATGTGGATGGCAAAAAGTTAGTTCCATTCATGAGTAAAAGGTATATACAAATTCCTAAAAAATCTGAAGAAACCTATCTGAGCAAATTTGTATTGCAATTGGTGGAGAAGTATGATGTAAAATCGGATTGTTTTAAAATACATAACCAGCCTTCCTATGGAAGAGCGGTATTAAACATGCAAAAGCTTTTTGAGGACGAGGTAGCTTTGAGATTGCAGTTCAATTATTCCGATATTGTTTTCGATTTTTTGTCGGATCAAGAGGTGCATGCCCAATTGATTAAAGTAGATGAAACCTATGTGTTTAATAGGGTAGCTCGAAACCGTAAATGGGAAGAGGGACGAATGAGGGCGTTGGAAAAAATGGGATTGATTCATTCTCATGGTCCGTATTTTATCATACCAGGTTTGGGCCAGAAGCGAAAGCAGGATGATATTCTTGGAATAGGTTCTTCTGATAAATACGTTTTTTTAGAGTGGTTGAATGCCTCATATGAATTGTTAAAAGAACAAGATATTGATGTTGAGCAAGACAGTGAGCGCAATAGATTTTATATTGGTCCAAGAGAGTTAAAAATAGAAGTAAAAGAACACCGAGATTGGTTTGATGTGCAAGCGGTGGCAAGGTTTGGGGAGTATACCTTTTCTTTTATGGCCTTGAGGGAATATATCTTAAAGGGGAAAAGAGAGTTTATTTTACCCAATGGATTAATTGCTATTATTCCAGAAGAATGGTTTGGGAATTTAACAGGCATATTAGAGTTTAGTACCAGCGACGATGAAATAAAAATTGAGAAGCATCATATTGGATTGTTAGAAGAGTTAGCAAATGGGGGAGGAAAGTATTTAAAGTTTAATGATAAACTCCAGAAACTTGTAGACTATGGTCAATTGCGAGAAATGGATTTGCCTGTTGAATTTAAAGGAACTTTAAGGCCCTACCAAAAAGCGGGTTTTGATTGGTTTTATTTTTTAAAGGACAATCAATTTGGGGGCTGCTTGGCAGACGATATGGGCTTGGGTAAAACCATCCAAACCTTGGCCTTGATACAAAAGGAAAAGGAAATATATATTGAGCATGTAGCCAAAGATAAAAAGGTAGAGCAAGCTACTTCGGTTCAAAATGTAGCTATTCACATACCTAGTATAGCTGATGAAAAAGGGCAGTTGAATATATTTGATCAGGCTGTTGCTAACGTGGCACCTGCAGCTCCTACGCAGAATCAGTTGTTGTATATGCAAAATGGTGGGATTGCCCATCATCAGTTTAGTAAACCTGTGGAATCAAATTCCCCCACAGAAACATACATCAAAACATCATTAATTGTAGTACCAAACTCCCTTGTTTTTAATTGGTATAATGAAGCCAGAAAATTTACACCTGGGATAAGAATTTTGGTATATACAGGAATTAACCGCATTAAAAGTGCCAAGCAATTTATAAAATATGATTTGGTGATTACCACTTACGGAACGGTGAGGGTTGATATTGATATTTTTAGAGAGTTTAAGTTTAACTATGCTATTTTAGATGAAAGTCAGGCAATCAAAAACGCCCAATCTCAGGTTTCTAAAGCAGTAAAACTTCTTCATGCAAGCAGGCGCTTAGTGTTAACAGGTACGCCTATAGAAAACAGTGTTCAAGAGTTATGGAGTCAATTGTCGTTTGTGAACCCTGGCTTATTGGGGAGTTTACAATCATTTACTGAGCGCTTTGTTCACCCTATTGAACGACAAAAAGATGTGCTAAAAATGCAGCAACTGAAAGCGATCATTAATCCTTTTATTTTACGTAGAACCAAGGATCAAGTTGCCACAGATTTGCCAGCCAAAATGGAACAGATTGTATACTGTGAAATGAGTGAGGAGCAATCTGAAGCCTACGAAAAAGTTAAGTCATATTATAGAAATGAGATCATTAAAGCCATAAGAGATATGGGGATGAATAGGTCTCAGTTTACTTTATTACAAGGCCTTACCAAACTTCGTCAAATTGCCAATCACCCATTGTTAATTAATCCGGAGTTTGAGGGAGAAAGCGGGAAATTTAATGAAGTAACCTATATGGCTCAAACGGCAATGGCAGAGGGGCATAAGGTATTGGTGTTTTCGCAATTTGTTTCTCAGTTAGAGATATACAGAAAGTGGTTTGAACAACAACAAATTTCATATTGTTATTTAGATGGTTCCATGACCAACGAGGCTCGTCAGGTTGCGGTTCAGAAATTTCAAGAAGGAAAAGTGCCATTTTTTCTTATTTCCCTTAAAGCAGGTGGTTTCGGTCTGAACCTAACCTCTGCCGATTATGTATTTATGATTGACCCATGGTGGAATCCGGCAGTTGAGCGCCAAGCCATAGATAGGGCTCATAGGATAGGTCAGACACAAAATGTTTTTATTTATAAATTTATCACAAAAGATTCCGTAGAAGAAAAGATTTTGGCACTTCAAGAAAAAAAGAAATTACTTGCGGACAATATTATTGAAACAGATGAGTCGATAATCAAGCAAATTGATGTAGACGAAATAATGGAATTGCTGAATTAATATAACCAACATGAACAAAAGAGAACAGTTATTACAGCTTAGAGATGAAGCCCAACTTGGGGGAGGAGTAGAACGTATAGCCTCACAACACAAAAAGGGAAAGTTAACCGCCAGAGAGCGCATTCATTTTTTTATGGATGAAGGAACCTTTGAAGAAATTGGGGCTTTTGTGCAACACAGAAGTGCTGATTTTGGCATGGAAAAGCAAAAGTTTTTAGGTGATGGGGTGGTTACTGGTTATGGTAAAGTAAATGGCAGGTTGACCTATGTGTTTTCGCAAGATTTTACTGTCTTTGGTGGTTCATTATCTGAAACTCATGCCGAAAAAATTTGCAAATTGATGGATTTGGCCATGAAAAATGGCGCGCCTTTAATTGGCTTAAACGATAGTGGTGGAGCAAGAATTCAAGAAGGTGTAGTGAGCTTAGGTGGTTATGCAGATATTTTTTATCGCAATACTTTGGCATCTGGGGTAATTCCTCAATTCTCTGCAATTATGGGGCCTTGTGCCGGTGGGGCAGTTTATAGCCCAGCCATCACAGATTTTATTTTGATGGTGGAGAATACCAGTTATATGTTTGTTACTGGTCCGAATGTTGTAAAAACAGTTACCCACGAAGAAGTAAGTAGCGAAGATTTGGGTGGTGCCTCTGTACATTCAAGCAAAAGTGGTGTGGCACATTTTACTTCTGCAAATGAGATTGAAGCCATTCAACATCTTAAAAAATTGTTGAGTTATGTTCCGCAGAATTGCGAAGAGAAAGTGCCTTATTTACCCTATACTCCGGCCGACGAAACCCGCATGAAATTAGCGGATATTATTCCAGAAAGTGCCAATCAACCTTATGATATTAGAGAGGTAATTCAGGAAGTAGCTGATGAAGACAGCTTTTTTGAAGTGCATAAAGATTTTGCGGAGAATATAGTGGTTGGATTTGCAAGATTGGCAGGAAAAAGTATTGGTATTGTAGCCAATCAGCCAGCCTTTTTAGCAGGGGTTTTAGATATTCATAGTTCCCAAAAAGCTGCCAGATTTGTGCGTTTTTGCGATTGTTTTAATATTCCATTATTGGTGTTTGAAGACGTGCCAGGATTTTTACCTGGAACTGATCAAGAATGGAATGCGATTATTACCAATGGAGCAAAATTATTATATGCATTTTGTGAGGCTACTGTGCCAAGGGTTACAGTAATTACCAGAAAAGCTTATGGTGGTGCTTATGACGTAATGAATTCAAAGCATATTGGTGCTGATATGAATTTTGCTTGGCCTACTGCTGAAATTGCAGTAATGGGAGCAAAAGGTGCTGCTGAGATAATTTTTAAAAGGCAAATAGATCAAGCAGAAGATAAGGTTGAGGCATTAAAGGCAAAGGAACAAGAATATGCCAATTTGTTTGCCAACCCATATAGAGCGGCAGAAAGAGGTTTTATAGATGATGTTATTTTGCCTGAAGAAACTAGGGTTAAATTGATTAAAGCCTTTGAAATGCTAGAAAATAAAGTAGCCAATTTGCCTAGAAAAAAACATGGCAATATTCCTTTATAAGAAATAGATTGTTTAGTCGTTTGACAATGGTTCATATCATAACAATACCCATGAAAAAGTTGAAGATTTCTTTTTTGCTACTTATTGTTCTCCTAGCCCCAAGCGTAAGTTTTGGTCAGCATGAAATTATCTGCAAGAGTGAGATAAAAAAAGTAAGTGTTTTTATTAATCAAGCACAAGTTGAAAGACAGGCTAAGGTAACCATTGATGCAGGGGTGCATATCTTGATTTTTGATAAAATTTCTCCTGTTTTGGTAGATGGATCTATTGAGTTAAAAGCACCAGATGGAATTGAGATTTTATCTGTTAGCATGCAAAATGAATATTTAGAAAAAGGCGAAAAACCTGCTTCTATTATTGTATTAGAAGATTCATTGGAAGCGGTAAAAGAAAGGTTGTTTGAAATTCAATCTGACAAAGAATCGATTGCATTGCAACGTGATTTGTTATTGGCCAATAAAAGTATTGGCGGTTCGAACCAAGGAGTGAAAGCAGAGGAATTGGAAGATGTTTTAGGTATCTATCAGAAGAAATTCCAAGAGTTTAAATTGGAATTGGTTTTATTGAATAAAAGGCAAAAAGAGTATACTTCTATTCGTGATTTGTTGCAACAACAATTGGATGAATATACAAGCGGAACCCTAGCATTAAATAGAAGGGTATTGGTACAAGTTAAAGCAACTAAATCTTATCCCGAGGCACAATTGGATTTGATTTATTTAGTAGGGAACGTGAGTTGGGTTCCTACCTATGATATAAGGGTAAATGATCAATTAAAAGAGGTGCAGTTTGTTTTGAAAGCAACCGTCAACCAATTAACAGGCGAAGATTGGCGTGGGGTTCACTTGTTTCTAACTACCTCTGATCCATTTTCTGGCGGAACCAAGCCAGAACTTAAGCCTCTTTATATTCAATATTATATAGAAAAAGAAGGAGCATTTAATGCCTACAGAGGAAATGAATATAAGAAGTTAGAAGCAGCACCCAGCAGTATGAACAATAGTATGGAGTTTGCGCCTGATAAAGTAATTACTAAGCAAAATAGCACGAATTTGGAATTTGAGGTGCAAGGATTATCGAGTATTCCTGCAGATGGTAAGTTTCATTTGGTTGAGCTTAGCAGATTTACTCAGGCTGCCTCTTATTCAAGGCAAGCAGTTCCAAAGATAAATCCAGATGTATTTGTAACTGCAAAGGTTCAAACCAATGATTTGATAAACCAGTTGAATGGTGAGGCTAATATTTATTTAAATGGAACCTTTACAGGTAAAACATTTTTGAGCCAACAAAGTGGAGATTCGTTATTAATAACCTTAGGAAAGGATAGAAGAATTATTGCTAAAAGAGAGAAGGTGAAAGAGATGTGCAGCAAGTCTTTCTTTGGTTCGAACCGAAAAGAAAACAATACGATAGAATTGAGTTTAACCAATTCAGGAACTGAGTCTGTATTAGTAGATTTAGAAGATCAAATTCCACTAAGTTCCAAAGAAGAAATAGTAGTTAAATTAATTGATGGGGGGGCTGGTAAATATGTTGCTGAAACAGGAATGTTGCAATGGAAAGTAACTATACCTGCCAAGCAAACAATCAAATTGAGGTTCTCTTTTGAGGTAAGTTATCCCGCCGATAAAACAATTGAAGGATATTAAAAAATTAAATGAAAGATATGAATATGAAAAAATGGATGTTGTTATTATGTTTTGCGAACCTTAGTTTTTTTGGATTTGCACAAGTAAAAGGAATAAAAGATTTAAGCAGTAAAGTAAATGCTAACCAAAGTGCGGCTACCTCTACTATTTTAAAGAATTTAGATGAGCAGTTAAAGACTAAGTTTTCATTAGACGGAGTTAAATCTGAGTTAGTAGGAAATGTATTAAATATAAAAGCAGCAGATGCTGATTTTGCTAAGCTTTCTGCTGGTTTAAGGTCAAATGAAGGGCAAAAAATACTTACCTCTGCCAAGTCTATTTTAGGCACAACAGGTTTTGATGCAAAAGGGTTAAAGGTGAAAGAGATTGTTTTAGATATGGTTCCTAACATTACTGCAAAGAGCGTACTTCAAACCATCAAATTTCCATTATAATTTAGCCTTTAATTTTTTCGGTTCGAACCAAAATTGATATGGGATTAAAAGCCTTTTTAGCAAAGCCTATTGCAGCCTTCATTCAAAAGAAGGTTCGCAAGGAAAGTGCGAATGCCTTGAGTTGGCAAGCCTTTTGGATGAAGCGTTTGTTGGATCGAGCCAAAGATACTGCCTATGGAAAAGACCATGAGTTTGAAAATATTCAAAGCTATGATCAGTTTAAGGCGGCAGTTCAGATAAATGATTATGAGGGTTTACGAACATATATAGACAGAGTAGTTGCAGGAGAAAGAGATATTTTATGGCCTGGTCAGCCTATATATTTTGCCAAAACATCGGGAACTACTAGTGGCGTAAAATATATACCTATCACCAAAGAATCTATTCCTTACCATATTAATTCTGCCAGAAATGCTTTGCTTTTATATATAGCAGAAACAGGAAAATCAGAATTTGTAGATGGTAAATTGATTTTCCTATCTGGCAGTCCGGAATTAGATAAGAAAAATGGGATATGGTTAGGAAGACTAAGTGGAATAGTGAACCATCATATACCTGGATATTTAAGGAAAAACCAAATGCCTTCATATGAAACCAATATGATTGAGGATTGGGAAATGAAGGTAGATAAGATTACAGACGAAACTTTATTGGAAAACATGACACTAATTAGTGGCATCCCTCCATGGGTTCAAATGTATTTTGATAAGATTACAGAACGTACGGGTAAAAAAATAAAGGATGTATTTCCACAGTTTAATTTGTTTGTTTATGGTGGAGTAAATTTTGAGCCGTATAGAGCCAAGATTGAGGCAAGCATTGGGAAAAAGGTTGATACAATTGAAACCTATCCTGCTTCCGAAGGATTTATCGCCTACCAAGATTCCCAAGCCGCAGATGGGCTGCTACTTTTGGTAAATAATGGTATTTTTTATGAGTTCATTCCTGTTGCAGAATTTTATGAAGAAAATTCAACAAGGGTTTGGTTGAAAGATGTTCAATTAGAGGTAAATTATGTAATTATTTTAAATACCAATGCAGGATTATATGGGTACAATATTGGAGATACAATTAAGTTTGTTTCTTTAAATCCTTATAAAATAAAAGTGACGGGTAGGATCAAACATTTTATATCTGCATTTGGAGAGCATGTTATTGGCGAGGAGGTAGAACATGCACTATTGGGTGAAGCTGCCAAATTAGGTATTGGTATTATTGAGTTTACAGTTGCTCCGCAGGTAATGCCATTAGAAGGAGGGTTGCCTTACCATGAATGGTTTGTGGCATTTGAAAATGAACCTGCAGATATCACAAATTTTGAGAAAGCGGTTGATTTGGCTTTGCAACAAAAGAATATTTATTACCAAGATTTGATTGTTGGAAATATTCTTCAAACACTCAAAATTAGGAGTCTTAAGCCAGATGCTTTTATACAATACATGAAAAGCAATGGCAAGTTAGGTGGGCAAAATAAGGTACCACGTTTGAGTAATGACAGGAAAATAGCAGATGCCTTAGAGGCTTTTAAATTGGGTAAATAATCATGAAGAAAAAAATAGCCATATTAGGTAGTACGGGCAGTATTGGTACACAGGCATTGGAGGTTGTTAGTGAGCAACATGAATTTTTGGAGGTAGAGGTTTTAACCGCAAACAGTAATTCAGATTTGCTCATTAAGCAAGCTTTACAATACAAGCCAAATCATGTTGTAATTGCTGATGAAAGTAAATATGAAGAGGTTAAAAATGCCCTTGATCCGCATGATATTAAAGTATTCGCTGGGTCAAAAGCCATTGAGGAGTTGATGGATATAACGGAAGCAGAGATTGTGCTAACAGCAATGGTTGGTTATAGTGGGTTAAAACCAACTATAAGAGCTATTGAAAATAAAAAGAAAATTGCCCTAGCCAACAAAGAAACTTTGGTGGTAGCAGGTGAGCTTATCACAGAGTTGTGTGTTAAAAATAGGGTAGATTTAATTCCTGTTGATTCTGAACACTCAGCCATATTTCAATGTTTGGTTGGTGAACAAATGAATACCTTAGATAAGGTTATCCTCACCGCATCTGGCGGGCCATTCAGAGGTAAAAAAAGAAATGAGTTGATGGAAGTTACCCGCGCACAGGCTTTGAAGCATCCTAATTGGAGCATGGGGGCAAAAATTACTATCGACTCGGCTACTTTAATGAACAAGGGTTTAGAAGTAATTGAAGCCAAATGGTTATTTGGTATAGAAGCAGATAAAATTGAGGTAGTTGTGCACCCACAATCAATCATTCATAGTATGGTTGAATTTAACGATGGAAGTATTAAGGCGCAAATGGGATTGCCAGATATGAAATTGCCCATTCACTATGCTTTCTTTTTTCCACAGCGGGTTAGCAGCGAGTTTAAACGAATGTCATTTTCTGACATCAACCAGCTTACATTTGAACAGCCAGATAAGGAAACGTTTAGAAATTTAGGTCTTGCATATGAGGCATTAGCACAAGGAGGAAATATGGCTTGTATCTTAAATGCAGCGAATGAAATAGCCGTTGAAGCATTTTTGCAGGATAAAATAAAGTTTCTGCATATCGCTGAAATCAATGAAAAGTGTATGCAGCAGGTGACACATATTTCCAAGCCCTCGCTACAAGATTATGTAGAGACCGATATGGAGTCGCGAAGATTTGCACTCAGTTTATTATCATAAATGGTTATTATTGCAGTTTATTAGGTAAAAAGTACATACATGCAAGCATTAATTATGGCAGCCCAGTTAATTCTGGGAATATCTATTCTGGTTATTTTACATGAATTTGGTCATTATTTGGCAGCCAGAGCCTTTGGTATAAAAGTTGAAAAATTTTATTTGTTTTTCGATGCCTGGGGAGTGAAGTTGCTTTCATTTAAAGTAGGTGAAACAGAGTGGGGTATTGGTTGGTTGCCTTTGGGTGGATACGTGAAAATTGCCGGTATGATTGATGAAAGCATGGATAAAGAAGCCATGAAGTTGCCTGCTGAACCTTGGGAGTTTAGAAGCAAACCAGCATGGCAACGCCTCATTGTAATGATTGGTGGAGTTGTGGTGAACGTAATAACAGGAATAGTGATTTTCGCTATGATGAGTTATGCATATGGTGAAAAATATACTGTAAACTCATCGTTAAAGAATGGAATTGTACCTTCTGAAATTGCCAAAGAATACGGATTTCAAGTGGGTGATAAATTGGTATCTGTAAATGGTGTTCCAATTGTTAGGTTTGAGGAATCATTGAAAATCAAACATATTTTAGGAGAAGGTGTCACCTATCAAATTGAAAGAAATGGTCAATTGATGGAAGTTAAATTGCCAGCAGATTTTGTAAAAAAATTCAGTGATGCCAAAGCAGATTTCTTTTTACCTCGAATGCATTTTTTTGTTTCTGAAATTACTCCAGGATTTCCCGCAGAGAAGGCAGGTTTGGCAGTTAATGATGTGATTACCCGAGTGGATGCTGATAGTTTTGAGTTTTTTGACGAATTCCAAAGTTTGTTAAAAGCGAAGGCAGGAAAGGAAATTACCATGACCATCATGAGAGGAACAGAAACTAAAGTGTTAAGCTTAAAGGTGGAAGACAACGGTAGGGTTGGGTTCAAGCCAGATTCCAAAGATTTTATTTACGAAGTTGTAGAATACGGGTTTTTGTCGTCATTTCCTGCAGGGTTAAATAAAGCTGCTGAAACAATTGATGCCCAAATAAAAGGATGGGGTAAAATTTTTAAAGGAGACATTGCTGTAAATAAAGCGGTTCAAGGTCCAATTGGCATTGCCAAATTTTATGGTGGTGAATGGATTTGGAGTAGATTTTGGTTGTTTACTGCGCTTATTTCATTAGGATTAGCATTTATGAATATTTTGCCCATTCCGGCTTTGGATGGAGGTCATGTTATATTCCTTTTGGTTGAGATGGTTATTGGAAGACCTCTAAGTGAAAAGTTTTTAGAAAGAGCTCAATATGCAGGGATGATTATCCTGTTAACACTTATGGTTCTCATATTTGGCAATGATATCTGGGGATTGTTTAAATAACGATTCTTAGAGGTTTTAGCTCCTTTGTTACTTTTTTAATTCTACATTTTCCTTGATGTTTTCCTTATTCGTAGAAATTAGGTAGACATAGTGGAGAAATAGTTTTTATTTAGCAGACTACCCTCTTAAATTTGCTGAAATTTAAGATCATGCAATTAGAATCACTCACAGCCATTTCTCCCATTGATGGCAGGTACCATAAACAAACAGAAAAGCTAGGTGAATACTTTAGTGAGTATGCGCTTATTAAATACCGTGTTTGGGTTGAAATTGAGTATTTTGTTGCATTGGGAAAGTTGCCTATCTCTCAATTAGCCGGAGCTTTGGATGAGCAAAAAGAGCAGGAATTGCGGAAGATATACCAGGAGTTTTCATTAGCTGATGCCGCCAAGATTAAGGAAATTGAAAAGACCACAAACCATGATGTAAAGGCCGTTGAATACTTTATCAAAGACAAATTTTCTTTACTCAATTTAATAGCTGCCTCAGAGTTTGTTCATTTTGGATTAACATCTCAAGATATCAATAATACTGCTATTCCCATGAGTTTAAAACACGCATTGGAAGAAGCTGTAATGCCTAAGTTGAAGGCTGTATTAGACAAAATGAATAGCCAAGCTAATGATTGGGAGAATATTCCTATGTTGGCAAGAACGCATGGACAACCGGCATCGCCTACTCGGTTAGGCAAAGAGTGGAATGTTTTTTATGCTAGAATTCAAGCCCAATTAACGCAGTTAAATCAGTTAGAATTTCCTGCAAAGTTTGGTGGAGCTACGGGTAATTATAATGCCCATCATGTGGCTTATCCTCAAATTAATTGGGTTGAGTTTGGAGACTATTTTTGTGCCCAATTAGGGTTGAAACGCTCTCATCCTACAACACAAATTGAACATTATGATAATTTAGCTGCCTTGTTTGATGTATTCAAAAGAATCAACACAATTTTGTTAGATTTTTCAAAGGATGTATGGCAATACGTGGCAATGGATTATTTCAAACAAAAGCTCAAAGAAGGCGAGGTAGGGAGCAGTGCCATGCCTCATAAAGTAAACCCGATAGATTTTGAAAACGCAGAAGGGAATTTGGGAATTGCCAATGCTTATTTAGAGCATTTAAGCGCGAAATTACCAATTAGTAGATTGCAAAGAGACTTAACAGATAGTACGGTTTTACGCAATATTGGGGTTCCTTTTGGCCATATGCTAATTGCATTTCAATCTCTTGAAAAAGGATTAAACAAATTATTGTTAAATGAGGCCAAACTGCATGCAGATTTGGAAAACAATTGGGCGGTAGTAGCAGAAGCCATTCAAACTATTTTAAGAAGAGAAGGTTTTGAAAAACCTTATGAAGCATTAAAAGCACTAACTAGGACCAATGATGCCATTACTCAAAGTTCAATTCAAGAATTTATTCGTACCTTGCAGGTTAGTGAAGAAGTGAAAACGGAATTACTTCAAATCACACCCCATAATTACACTGGAATATGAGACTTTTCCCCTACATAATTGTATTGTTAGCCTTGCTATCAATGTCGTGCGAGGATCCAATCCCTCATGTTTTGTTTGACGAACAGGATACAGTGCCAGTTAGCAATTCTTATAAAATAAGAGATGATTATGAAGGAACAATTCCAGGAATGGATGCTAAGGTAATTGATTACACCTTGCCAAATCCATACCAACATATTCCTCAATTGTTTAGAGATAGTACCGTTGCTACCAGTTGGGATGAGGCTGGTTTTCCAAATGCGAAGGCATTTATTATTTTCTTTAAAACCTTTCAGTGGGATGTAAAAGATAGAAATAAGGAGAAAATAGCTTCAATGATTAAATTTCCTCTACGCGATTACCCCAACAAAGGGTCATTCATCAAAAACTTTGATTCAATTTTTGCTCCTGATTTTGTGATGGAAGTATTGGATCAAGACCCCATGGAAATGTATAGAGATAAAAAGGGTGCCATGGTGGGCGAGGACGGGCAGATTTGGTTCAAAATAATAAATGGTAAATACAAAATTATTGAAATCAATCCCTAATGGCCGATTTTATTGAATTTCCTGGTCCGGTTGTTTTTGAGCTTTTAACAAAAGCTCATGCCGATATGCCTGCTCAATGGGGCCTAATGACAGCTCAACATATGTTGGAACATTTGATGCTGCCCCTGCAGTTTTCGCGAGGAATGTTTGAGGTACCGCTTGTTACGCCTATTGACAAGGTGGAAAAAGTTAAAAGGATAATGCTTATGAGCGATGCTCCCTTAAAGCGTGATTTTGATGCCCCATTTTTAAAACCTGGTTTACAGGAATTGAAATTTGAGGGTTTCGAATTAGCAAAATCGGAGCTAATTTCTGAAATTCAAGCTTTTTTATCCTTTTGGGAGGCAAATCCAACCTCTGTATTTGTTCATCCTATTTTTGGAGAATTGAACCGAGAAGAATGGTATCTCTTTCATAGAAAGCATTTTACACACCATTTTACTCAGTTTGCTTTGTTGGGATAATTGCTAAAATTCCTGACTATCTTTTGTTTTTCATAAAAAATACTGATATTTGCCACCCCGGAAAAGGAGAACCGGGTGTAAATTATATAAACAGATATGTCAGTAAAAATCAGATTACAACGTCACGGACGTTCAAAATCACCTTTTTACCACGTAGTGGTGGCGGATTCGCGTGCTCCGAGAGATGGTAAGTTTATCGAGAAAATTGGTTCTTATCTTCCTCAAACGCAACCAGCAACTATTGAGCTGGACTTAGACCGCGCTACCTACTGGTTACAAAATGGTGCACAACCAACAGACACTTGTCGTGCAATCCTTTCTTACAAAGGAGCTATGTACAAGAATCACCTTACCATTGGTGTTAACAAAGGTGCAATTACCCAAGAACAAGCAGATGAGAAATTTGCTAAATGGGTAAGCGAAAAAGAAAGTAAAGTTTTATCGCACGTAGAGCGCGTTAAAATGAGTGCTGCTGAATTAGCAAAAGCAAAACTTGCAGAAGAAGCTAAAGTTAATGCTGCACGTTTAGAGAAGATTGCTGCAAAAGCTGCTGCTCTAGAAGCTGCTGCAAATGCAACTGAGGATGCACCAGAAGAAGAAACTCCAGGAATTCCTGCTGAAGAAGCAAGCGAAACTCCTGCGGAATAATATTTAGGCCTTGAAAACAATCCAAAGAAAAGACTTCACCGAAGTTGGCTCAGCGGTTAAGGTTCATGGCACAAAAGGTGAGTTAAAATTCAATTTAACTCAAGTTGTTAAAATTAAAGAATGGGCTTTTCTCGAATTTCGGGGAAAGCCCGTTCCATTTTATATTGAGCAGGTGAAAGCAGAATTGCATGATGAGGTGATTTTGAAATTGCGAGGTATAGAATCTGTGGAGGCTGCAACGGCCTATGTGGGGCGGAATCTTTTACTTCCCAATAAATTGGTGAAAAAATCTAGTACTGTGGTTGCCTTAGATTTAGTTGGATATTCCGTAATGGATACTCATTTGGGCGAGATAGGTAGGGTGAAAGAGGTTGTTGAAAATCAATTTCAATCTTTACTTATTGTTGAACACCCATCTGGTGAAAAAATGGTTCCATTGGTGGAAGAACTGATTCAGGATATAGATGAAGAAAATTTAATTCTACATATGGAATTGCCAGAAGGCCTATTGGATATAGGTAATTGAGGCTTTAATAGAACCTTAGTTTCTTTAATTGAACCGCAACTTTTTGTGTAACGGCTACAATTCCAATAGTCATACTAGCTCCAAATATCACTGAGGGAACAGTGCCAATTAATTTGGCTGCCAAACCACTTTCAAAAGCGCCAATTTCATTGGAGGAGCCAATAAAAATAGTATTTACGGCAGATACTCTACCTCTCATTTCATCTGGGGTTTGCAGTTGAAGTATGTTTGACCTAATGACAACACTTATGCTATCGAAGGCACCACTTAAGAAGAGCACAAAAAGTGATAAATAAAAGTTCTCTGATAGGCCAAACAACAACATACATAGTCCAAATGCTCCTACAGCTCTTATAAGCACAATACCGGCATGTTCAATGGTTTTTCTAAGTGAAAGGTAAGACATCATTAAAACAGCTCCTAATGACGGCGCCGCCCGCAATAATCCCAATCCTTCTGGTCCTGTATGTAAAATTTCATTCGCAAAAACCGGCAGCAGAGCAACAGCACCTCCAAACAAAACAGAGAATAAATCAAGGGAAAGAGCAGACAAAATAATTTTGTTGTTGAATACAAAAGAAACACCCTCCTTTAATCGGGTCATTATTTTTTCTTGGCTAGGAGGTTTCGGTTCGAACCGAATTTGTATTTGATATAAAGAAAAGAAGGCCAATCCTAAAAATAATAGGATGACTATGAAGCTAAAATCTAAGCCCAACCATGCATAAGCAAAGCCACCTAATGCTGGTCCAATAACCGCTGCAAACTGCCAAACAGTGCTGTTTAATGTCCCAGCATTGGTGAGTATTTCTCTTGGCACCATTTGGGAAATTACTGCGAAAGAGGAGGGTCCATAAAATCCTCTTGCAAAACCACTGAGGCAAATAAAGCTGTATATAACACCAAGTTTAACCTGCTCAGGTAGGGAGGAAGAGAATCCCCAAAACAACCCTATGGAACCCAGCATTATAACGAGTAAACTGAACAACAAGATGTTTTTTCTATTGTGAATGTCGGCAATATGGCCTGCGTATAAGGCAATTGAAATGGCAGGAATTGCTTCTGCAAGTCCAACCAAACCTAAAGAGAAAGGATCGTTTGTTATTCTGTAGACTTCCCATCCAATAATAACGGCCTGCATTTGCAACCCAAGGGTTAGGAAAAGTCGGGTACCTAAGAAAAACCTAAAAGAGCTAATCTTAAGAACTGCTCGTGTATTTTGGTTACTCATTAATTTTTAAGAAACAACCATTTGAAAAGCTCCTTATAAGTTGGTTTTTTACCATAGGTAAGAATTCCTATGCGGTATATTCTTCCAGCGAACCAAACGGTAGCAACAAAACCAACAATCATACATGCCATTGAGGCAATAATTTCAATTGTGGGAATACCAAAAGGCAATCTAACCATCATAATAACAGGTGAACTAAATGGTATCATTGAGAGCCACATGGAAAGGGAACTGTTGGGGTCATTGATAACAGATTGAGATATGGCAATGGAGAATACCAATGGCAAGGTTATTGGCATCATGAATTGTTGGGTATCGGTTTCATTGTCAACCGCCGAGCCAACTGCAGCAAATAAAGCCCCATAAAAAAGGTAGCCTGAAATAAAGTAAAATACAAACATGCCCAATAATAAAGGTAGGTTCAGGCTTCCCAAATCTTTGAATAAGGATAAAGATTTATCTGGAGTTTGAACGCCTTGGTTATTTGCCATTGTTGCAGTTACTGTCTCAGGACTTGCATCAACAAGGTTCATTACAAGCGTTGATACGGGGCCGCTTAGTATGGTAACTAGAGCTACCCAAATTACAAACTGTGTGAAACCTACTAAGGCAATACCTGTTATTTTACCCATCATTAATTGAAAGGGTTTTACGGAGGAAATGATAACCTCTACTATTCGATTAGCTTTTTCTTCAATAACACCTTTCATTACTTGAACACCATACAAAAAGATGAAAAAATAAATTAGGAATGCACCTAAAAAACCAATGATGGTGGTAACACCTGAGTTACCATCTTCAGTTCCTTCACTTGTGTTTTTTAGCGTATTGATGT
This sequence comes from uncultured Bacteroidota bacterium, assembly GCA_903834625.1. Taxonomy (GTDB): domain Bacteria; phylum Bacteroidota; class Bacteroidia; order UKL13-3; family UKL13-3; genus B1. The sequence goes on along the minus strand of CAILJQ010000305.1, from coordinate 4,357 downwards.
TAACTTTTACTGCATCAATTTCTTGAAGGATTTTTTCATCTATTCCTTTTTCTTGCATCTTTTTGTCTTTCAAAACTTTTTCAAGTTTAGACTCAATAGCAGATAGGGTATTTAAACCAGGTTGTTCATTGGCAAGTAAGCTAAATGTTGGGATGCCATTTTGCAACTGTATACTCAAAACGCCATATATCCCCGACTCATTTAGAACAGCTTTTGGGTCATGAGAGGCATCATGGTTATATAAAAAAGAAATAGTTTTTGTGTCTTGAAGTTTATTGACAAAAAGTTGAGATTGGTCAAGGACAATGATTTCTTTCTTCTTTTCTGCTAAATCTTTATTGAATGAAAAATAGAAGATGATTCCATAGAATAAAACAATAAGCAAGGGTGAAAGAAGTGTCATTACAAGAAAAGACTTTTTCTTAACACGAGTGAGGTATTCTCTTTTGCTGATGAGCCAGATTTTATGCATGGTTGAAAGATTCTCCTGATTTTTGTTGAACTGCGTGAATAAAAATTTCTTCCATACTTGGAAGGCTTTCTCCAAAGGAAATAAGTTGAATGTTTTTGCTTAATAAGTTTTGGATGATTTCATTATTTTTATGAGGACCTTCCAATTGAAGAATTGTTTTATGAATGCCTTGTTTTTCTTCATGCGAAATGATTTTAAACAAACTTTCTTCTAAGATGGGGGCCCCTTGGTATTTTACTTCAAAATGATTGGTCCTAAACCGTCTTCTTATTTCATTTACTTCCCCATCTAAAACCTTTTCTGAGTGATTTATGAGTGCAATATTGTCGCAAAGTAATTCTACCGAATCCATTCTGTGGGTAGAAAAAAGAATGGTTGCCCCATTTTCTTTTAACCTCAAGATTTGCTCTACAAGCATTTGCGCATTTACAGGGTCGAACCCGGAAAAGGGCTCATCTAAAATGATAAGGTCTGGTTCATGCACAACAGTAGCTATAAATTGAATCTTCTGTTGCATCCCTTTGCTTAATTCTTCCACTTTTTTACCTAACCAAGTTTTGATATCAAATTGGTCGATCCAATATTTGAGTTTTTCTTTCGCTATTGCATTTGATAAGCCTTTTAATTCTGCAAAATAGAGTAATTGGTCTTTTACCGTCATTTTTTTATATAAGCCTCTTTCTTCTGGCAAGTAGCCCATACTATACATATGTTTTTCTGAAAGTAACTCTTTATTAAACCGAACCACGCCTGAATCGGCTTGGGTGATTCTGGTTAGGATTCTAATTAAACTCGTTTTACCAGCTCCATTGGGTCCAAGTAATCCAAAAATTTTACCTTTTTCAATAGACAGGCTAATATTTTTAAGTGCTTGATGGTTTTGGTAGGACTTATTTAGATTTTCAATTTCGATGATCATGAATGCAATTAAGTGAATATTTTAGGCTTATGGATCTATATTTTTTTAAGGGTTTACAATAATTAATTAAGCGGTAAATTTTTAAATAAAAATTAATAGAATTCACAGATATTTAATGAGATTATAACCGTTGATTGCTTAGCTTTGGGGGGTTTACAAATAGAAATTTGACACTTAGATTAACATTTTCGGCCACTTGGATAATTGCAATTATTGTCCAATGTATTGGTTTTCAATCATCCATTGCTAAGGATGTTAGGCCATCAATAATGAAACCAATGAACTCAGGATTGGAAGGTTGGCGGCTTGGAGTAGGAACAGGGTACGCCTTGTACCTTGGTGATCAAATGGATTACGCTATTACCCGGAATTATTATGGTTTTAAAGAGTTGAGACCAAATATTACACTTGGTGCATATAAACAAATAAATGAAGACACGGAGTGGGGTTTGGTTTTCAAACGAGGTAGTTTCCAGACATTGAAGTCGAGCAATACACAAGGACTTCAATGTGATTATGTGGAATTACAAACCAATTGGCAGAAAAGTTTAAATGACAATATTGAAATTTCAGGGAAGCCTGTGTCTATTAATTTTCAGGTGGGATTTGGTTTTATGAATTACAAAAGCAGGTACTTTGTCATAAATCCTAATTTTATTTCTCCTGATGGGGCCCTCATTCAATCAAGTGTTGGTTATGGTTACAAGGAGAGGAAAGATATTATGGGTAACCCATATGAAGACATTTCGAATAGGAGGTTTACATTGGTTGGTAATATTGGATTAAACCTGGGTATTCGTTTGAACCGAAATTTACGGATTTATTGGGAAAACTCAGTTCAGGTATCAGGAACCAGCAAATTATCTGGGAATTTGGAGAAGGTGGCAAAAATACCTCCAGATGGATATTTTTATTCTGGATTGACAATTCATATGCGATTTGGGGTAGGTGGTGGTAGATTGGGCTGCCCAAGATTCTAAATAATAGACCAAATATTCATTCATAACCACCGTTTGTTGGATTAATGCAGATTTGGCTTGACTATTCTCAAATTTACAATTAACTTCGTTTTTATATTGGAATGAAATTTTGAAGTTATTACGTATAATAATCTGTTTAGCGTTTTTTTTAGTATCAGTCGATGTTTTTTCGATTGAGCTAGATCATTCGAAAGTGAGCGTTTTGCAAAATGCCACACCACCACGTGGTGACATATCTGATTACAGGTTTGGCTTTGGCGTTGGGTATAGCCTATATGCCACAAACCAAATGGATTACAAAATCACAAGAAATTTTGGAGAGTTTAATGAATTGATAACTTCTTATCAAGGAGGTTTTAGTAAAGTTGTGAATAGAGATTTTGAGTGGGGTTTACAATTTAGGCATGGGCATTTAATGACGCTTAAGTCAGAAAACACTCAAGGTTCTACTTGTGATTTTGACGATTTACAATTTAATATAGACTATAGTTTAAACCATAATGCCGGCCTAAGAAATGGCAATTTCACATTAAATACAAGGATTGGTTTAGGAGGTACCATGTTTCGTTCACGTTATTTTCTAACAAATCCTGAAACTATGTTAATTACCAAAACGATTGCTTCCGTTGGATATGATGGTCAAATGCCCGCAGGCCTCGTACAAAAGGAGAAACAAAAGGCTATTATAGGTAATTTGGGAATTGTGTTAGGATTTAGACTGGGAAATAATCTAACGCTTTATTGGGAAACCACCACCAATATAAGCACTTCAAATAAAATGTCAGGAAACTTGGCTAAGAAATCTTGGATACCTCCTGATGGGTATTTATTTACAGGAGTGGGCTTATATGTCAATTTTGGCAGGAGCAACCAAATTGGTTGCCCTAGATTCTAATTAAAGAACTCTTTCATTCTATCAAAAAAACCGTGGTCATTTTTATCTGGCTTTGGTTGGAAATTTTCCGATTGGCGTAATTTCTCCAAAATCGATTTCTCTTCAGACGACATTTTTTTAGGTGTCCAAACATTTACCTGAACCAATTGATCCCCGTGATATCCTGAATTGAGTTCAGGCAATCCTTTTCCACGCAATCTTAAGATTTTACCTGCTTGGGTACCTGCATCAATTTTTAGTTTAACCTTTCCATTCACGGTTGGAATTTCAACTTGTGTACCAAGGGCTGCATCTGCAAAATTGAGGTATAAATCATAAATGATATTATTCCCATCTCTTTTGAGAACTGGGTCTTCAATTTCTTCAATAAGTATGATGAGGTCACCAGGAATTCCTCCTCTTTCAGGGGCATTCCCTTTTCCACTCATAGATAATTGCATTCCATCAGCAACACCTGCGGGTATGTTAACTGTAATGATTTCTTCGCCATCCATTCTTCCTGACCCTCTACAGCTTCCGCAGCTGGAGGTAATTACAGATCCTTCACCATTACAGGTTGGGCAGGTTGACGTAGTGGCCATTTGTCCCAAGAAGGTTTGGGTAACTTTTCTTACCTGACCAGAGCCTCCGCAGGTTCCGCAATTTTTGAAAGAGGATTTGTCTTTTGCGCCATTTCCACCGCAGCTATTGCAAGCCACCTGCTTATTGACTTTAAGTTTCTTTTCAACACCAGTGGCAATTTCTTGAAGTGTTAATTTTACCTTGATGCGAAGGTTAGTTCCTACTCTTTGTCTTCTACCTCCACCGCCCCCGCGTCGTTGACCGCCGCCGAAAAATGATTCAAAGGGATTACTATCACCAAATACATCACCAAATTGGCTAAAGATATCATCCATGTTCATGCCACCGCCATAGTTGCCTCCTCCGGCTCCCATTGCTTGGTGCCCAAACCTATCGTACTTGGCTTTTTTGTCGGCATCGCTTAATACCTCATAGGCTTCTGCTGCTTCTTTGAATTTCTCTTCGGCCTCTTTGTTACCTTGATTTTTATCAGGGTGATATTTGATGGCCATTTGCCTGTAAGCCTTTTT
>CAILJQ010000304.1 GCA_903834625.1 uncultured Bacteroidota bacterium | reverse complement strand
CATCAACAAAACACCTAACACAAGCATTCCTACCACACCCATTTGGTCCATCATATCAGCCAACTTGTGGTCCTCCTGGTTCAATAATCCAAAATACTCTAACACATACATGATGCCTATAAAAATTCCAGCAACCGGCAGGTCAATTACCATTAAGGCCAATAGATCGCCTATCTTTTTACCAAAGCTTGTTCTTTCCTGTTTTACATCAACAGGCGATTTTATAAAGGCGAGAAAGTGATGAATAGTGTTTTTCATAGCTCGGGTAAAGATATTTATTTCATAAGAATCCCCAAAAGTAGCTTCATCTATTCATCTACTAAAATCAATAATTTATCGACAAGTTTTAAAAAGCCTTTCAACTCATCGTATCCTTGCACCCATATGCAAGCATTTGTTATCATCGTTGTCATTCTTGGCCTTGGTTCATGGTTTTACTTAGGCCAACCTATTTATGGAAAACTCCCAGAAGGCAAACGCCTCGCGCGTGTTCAAGCCTCTCCCAATTATAAAGGAGGTAAATTTGTGAACCAAGAACATACCCCAGATTTTGCAGAAGGGGTAGGCATGCTTGATGCGGCCAAAAGTTTTCTACATAAACCAGATAACACAGAACCTAAAGGCAAGGTTCCTTCGGTTCGAACCGATTTAAAAAACTTAGACCCTAATCAACCGCAATTAATTTGGTTCGGACATTCTTCCTATTTGTTAAAAGTAGATGGCTTAACCATGTTGGTTGACCCCGTTTTTAGCGGAAATGCCTCGCCTATAAAAATGTTTGCCAAAGCTTTTGATGGCAGCAATGTGTATGGAGTAAATGAGATGCCGTTTGTAGATGTGTTGCTGCTTACACACGACCATTATGATCACCTCGATTATAAAACCATACTGGCGCTTAAAGGGAAGTTTGGTAAAATAGTTACTTCATTAGGTGTTGGCGCACACCTTAACCATTGGGGCATTCCAGATGAACAAATTGTTGAATTAGATTGGACCCAAAATACCATTTTAAAAGAAGGTTTTGTGATTACTGCTATGCCGGCCCGTCATTTTAGCGGTCGACTTTTTACCCGCGCCCAAAGTTTGTGGAGTAGTTTTGTCTACCAAACACCTCATCATAAATTGTACTTAGGTGCCGACAGTGGATATGGCAAACATTTTAAAGAAATTGGAGAGCAATTTGGTCCTTTTGATTTGGCATTATTAGAATGCGGGCAATACAATGACATGTGGCCTTACATTCATATGAAACCAGAAGAGGTAGTTACGGCGGCAAAAGACTTGAAAAGTAAAGTATTCATGCCTGTGCATTGGGGCAAGTTCTCTTTAGCCATGCACCCGTGGAATGAACCCATTCAACGGGTATCAGCAGCGGCAAAAGAAAATGGAATGCCTATAACAACTCCTCTTATTGGCGAACCCGTTGTAATTGGAGGCCATTACCCAGATAGTATTTGGTGGAACTTTGAATAAGAGTTACCCAAATTGCCTGATTAAACTCAGCTAATTGCTTGGTATGTTTCTCCTTATCGGATAAAATTCACTTATCTTTGTGTTCCATTTCATTCGTACAATGAAAAGATATTTTTTCCCTGCTTCCTTATTGCTTCTTATTGCCATTGCATCTTGTAAGCAAAAAAATGAAACCTTGTTTCCAAGCCTTCAACCCATCACCCAATCTGTTTATGCTTCGGGTGTAGTAAAAGGATATAACCAATATCAAGTATTTGCCAAAACTACCGGCGTGCTTACAGAGTTGTATGTAAGCGAAGGTGATATGGTTAAAGAAGGCGAGAATTTATTACTCATTAGTAACAATACTGCTAAAATTAACCAAGAAAATGCAGAAGTAAATGCACGCTTTAATGCCAGCCAGAATAACCTTGATAAGTTAGAAGAGTTGGCATTAAACATTGAAGTTCTTAAAGAGAAAAAGACCAACGACTCGCTCTTATTGCAACGACAACTTAACCTCTGGAAACAAAATGTAGGAACCCAGGTAGAGGTAGAACAAAAACAATTGGCATACAAAAATGCGCAAACCAACTATGCAAGTGCTTTATTAAGATATAAGCAACTTAAAAGGCAAATTTCATTTGCCTCCGAGCAATCCAAAATCAACTTGCAATTAAGTAATACTTTGTATGGCGACTTCCTTGTTAAAAGTGAAATAACAGGTAAGGTGTATGACATCCTTAAAAAAGAAGGCGAAATGGTTACCTCTCAAACGCCAGTGGCTGTGGTAGGAGATGCCTCTCGCTTTTATTTAGAATTACAGATAGATGAATTTGATATAACCCAAATTAAACTTGACCAACAAGTTTTTGTAACCATGGATAGTTACAAAGGCAAAGTGTTTGAAGCCAAAGTGAGTAAAATTCATCCTATGATGAATGAGAAATCTAAATCGTTTTTGGTTGAAGCTACTTTTATAAAACAGCCAGAAAACCTATACCCAAACCTCACTGTTGAGGCCAATATAGTTATTAGAAGCAAAGAAAAAGCCCTGCTTATTCCAAGAAATTACCTTACTGCCGATAACAAAGTGCTGTTAGAAAATGGCAACCTGATTGAGGTGAAAACAGGTTTAATGGATTATAAAATGATAGAAATTATTGCAGGCATTTCAGAAACTGATGCCTTGCTTAAGCCCTAAGCAAGTATGAAACTCCTGTTAAGTATTGCTATTACCTTATTGCGTGCTAGGTTCAAACAAACCTTAGTGGCAGCCGTGGGTGTTACCTTTGGCATTACCATGTTTGTTACATTGCTCAGTTTTATGTCGGGCTTAAATCACATGCTAGATAGTTTGGTAACCAACAGAACACCTCACATTCGCTTATACAATGAAATTCGGGTCGATTCTGTTCAACCCATTTTATTGGCTTCTAAAAATCCAAAAGCCTACCATTTTATCCAATCGCTCAAGGCCAGCAATGCACGCAAAGAGATTTATAATGCCAATAAAATTATGAATGCCCTTAGCATTGACCCCAGAGTTGTTGGCTTTTCACGAAAGGTAAGCAGTCCGGTTTTTTTTAATGACGGTACCATAGATATTTCTGGTTTTATGAATGGCATTGACGCTGAAAAAGAAGTGCCCTTGTTCCATTTCCAAGATTATGTAATAAAGGGAAATCCGCAAGATGTAAAAAACATTCCCAATAGTATCATAGTGGGTAAACCTTTGGCCGAATTGTTGTTTGCAGATATTGGTGATGTGGTTCAAGTAACCACAGCCGCCGGAGAGCGCTTCCAACTTAAAATAGTAGGCCTTTACCAATCTGGCTTAGCAGATTTTGATAAAACACAAAGCTTTGCATCCATTGCTACCGTGCAGAAAATTTTGGGAAAGGGTAGTGGATATATCACAGATATTCAGGTAAAGCTAACAGATATGAATGCTGCACCACTTATTGCCAAAGAATACGGAAACGTTTTTGAACTAGATGCCCAAGACATTCAAGCCGCCAATCAACAATTTGAAACAGGAACCCGCGTGCGTAACATCATTTCTTATGCAGTAGGAATAACCCTATTGGTGGTGGCAGGGTTTGGTATCTACAATATCCTCAATATGATGATTTATGAAAAAATGGATACCATTGCCATTCTTAAAGCTACAGGTTTTTCTGGCAAAGATGTGAAACGCATCTTTTTGCTCATTTCTATCATCATTGGCATCAGCGGATGTATGGCTGGTCTGGTCCTTAGCAATTTATTGTGTCGAGCCATTACCCATATTCCATTCAGCTCGGCAGCCGTGCCTACGGTTAAAACCTATCCAGTAGATTTTAATGTGAGCTTTTATGTGATTGCCGTGCTCTTTTCCCTGCTTACCACCTGGTTTGCAGGGTGGTTTCCTGCCCGTAAAGCAAGCAAAGTAGATCCAGTTGTTATCATAAGGGGTAAATAATATGGCTGAACCAATTTTAACAGCAAAGAATATTGTAAAGTCTTTTTCCGACCCTATTGAGTTTGAAGTCTTACACAGTGTAAACCTCGAAATTCAAAAAGGTGAATTCACCGCTATTGTAGGTAAATCTGGCTGTGGTAAATCAACCCTTTTGTATATCCTAAGTACCATGGATACTGATTACAAAGGCAGTTTGAGCATAGATGGCGAACGCATGACAGGTTTAAAAGAGAAAGAATTGGCTCGGGTACGCAATGAAAAAATTGGCTTTGTTTTTCAATTTCACTACCTCCTCAATGAATTTACTGTCCTCAAAAATGTAATGCTTCCTGCCCTTAAACTAAACAAATTCCCCTTGGCTGAAATAGAGGCAAAAGCCATGCAAAAACTTCAAGTGTTGGGCATGGAAGATTTGGCACACAAACCTGCGTTTCAATTGTCGGGCGGACAAAAACAACGTGTGGCCATCGCCCGCTCACTTATCAACGATCCCATTATCATTATGGCAGATGAGCCAACAGGTAACCTCGACAGTAAAAATAGCCAGGTGGTTTTTGATACTTTTATGGAATTATCTGTTAAATTCAACCAAACCCTTTTGGTGGTTACCCACGACAATTCCTTTGCCCAAAGCACAGGAAGAATCATTGAAATGGACGATGGAAGGATTGTAAATGAAACCAAAAACCTCCCTTTACAGTAAAAGATAACGATATCCTCCAACAACTTGATATATTCTAAACAGGATGCTTACATTTGCCTTCGCAAATGAATATCCTTCAAATTACCAATCGCTTTCCTTGGCCTCTGAAAGATGGAGGAGCATTGTGCAACTTTAACTTCTCCAAAGGCTTTGGTGATGCAGGTGTTAACCTCACCCTCGCCTCCCTCAATACCGAGAAACATTACATCGACTATGAGGAGTTGCCCCAACATGTAAAAAACCTAGGAGATATTCACCTTACCTATATCGATAATCGGATCAAACCAGTAGATGCTTTTTTGAATTTGTTTGGCAGTAAATCTTACCACATCGAGAGATTTATTAGTAAGGAATTTGAACAACAATTGGAAGATTTGTGTAAAAACAAATCCTTTGATGTGGTGATTTTTGAAAGCATTTTTGTAGCACCATACTTAGACGTTATTCGTAAGAATAGCAAGGCTGTTTGTATTTTAAGACAGCATAATATTGAATATAAAATTTGGGAATCGCTGGCTGCTATTGAGCAAATTGGTCCCAAAAAATCTTACCTCAAGCTATTGGCGCGCCGACTAAAAAAATACGAGTTAAGTAAAATCAATTCTTTTGATGGCATTTCTGCAATTACTGAAATTGATAAAGGGATTTTAAAACAAGAAGGCTGCACCCAACCTGTAGAAGTTTTTCCTTTTGGCATCCAATTAGAAAAGTTGGTTCGAACCAAAGATACCATTGAAACACCCAGCTTATTTCATTTAGGTTCTATGGATTGGCTACCCAACCAAGAAGCCATCAAATGGTTTATACAGCAGGTGTGGGATGAGTTGTATGAGCAGTTTCCCGACCTACATTTTTACCTTGCTGGAAGGAATATTCCCGTGTCCTTTTTTGACTATAACAACCAAAACAATATCCGTGTTTTGGGCGAAATTGAAGATGCCATTGGGTTCATGAATTCCAAAGCCATTATGATTGTGCCTTTGTTTTCTGGAAGTGGTATTCGGGTAAAAATATTAGAAGGAATGGCCTTGGGAAAATGTATTATCTCCACCACTTTAGGTGCACAAGGAATTGATAGTACCCATAAAGAGAATATCCTTATTGCCAATACCGCCGAAGAATTTAAAGAGGCAATCCATTACCTCATGCAAAACCCAAGCGAAGTAGAACGCATAGGCGATAATGCCTACAAGCTCGCCCGCGAAGTGTATGATATCAAAAAAATAGTAGCCAAGAAACTTGATTTTTTCAAACGATTAACTGAACATCAGGAATGAACCAAGTTCTGCTAACCACTCTTAACGCCAAATATATTCACATGAATTTGGCCATACGTATTTTGTATGGTCAGAACAAACAGCACCAAGGTCTCCAATGGCACGAGTTTGCTATCAAAGAAAAACCAGAGGAAATTGCTTCCTATTGTGCATCCTTTGAGGTTGTTTGCTTCAGTTGTTACATTTGGAACATTACCCATACTTTACGGGTTATAGAACTCATCAAACAGCTTAATCCTGCTGTTAAAATCTTGCTGGGCGGACCAGAAGTTAGCTACGATTGGCAAGAACAACTCAAACACCCACATATAGATTTTATCATTCCTGGGGAAGGCGAAATTCCTTTTCGAGACTTTATGAATGCCTACCCAAATGTTTATTCTGTGAAGGGTTTGGCGCATAAAATAGATGCAACTCCTGTCTTGAACCCACAGCTCGAAAACTTCGACTTACTGGAGCTCACAGATTTTAACCCGTATATATTTGAAGACCCTAGTACCATTAGCACCCGAGTGGCCTATATGGAAACTTCAAGGGGCTGCCCCTATAAATGCGAGTTCTGCCTCGCCAGCCTCGATAACAAAGTGCGCTACCTGGCTACTCAAACCATCAAAGACAATTTGTTGTTTTTGATGCAACATGGCAAAGTTATCAAGTTT
>CAILJQ010000303.1 GCA_903834625.1 uncultured Bacteroidota bacterium | reverse complement strand
CACAGATGTGCGAGTTCATTCCGATAGCTATCGGAACGCCCCGAGTACGAAAGAAAGCTGATTCATTTGAGTCAGCTTTTTTTATTTTGGAAAAAGCACAGATGTGCGAGTTCATTCCGGTAGCTATCGGAACGTCCCGAGTACGAAAGAAAGCTAATTCATTTGAGTCAGCTTTTTTTGTTTTGGAAAAAGCACAGATGTGCGGGTTCATTCCGATAGCTATCGGAACGCCCCGAGTACGAAAGAAAGCTGATTCATTTGAGTCAGCTTTTTTTGTTTTGGAAAAAGAACAGATGTGCGGGTTCATTCCGATAGCTATCGGAACGCCTCGAGTACGAAAGAAAGCTGATTCATTTGAGTCAGCTTTTTTTGTTTTGCAGGTTAGCCATTGGTTATTTTCTGAATTTGTAAATGACTGGTATTATTTGTTACTTTCCATTTCCTACAAACATTCAAACACCCCAAGCAAAAATGAAAGCTGTTATATGCCCCAAATACGGACCGCCAGAGGTTCTTGAATTAAGAGATGTTGCTAAACCCATTCCAAAAGACAATGAAATATGTATCAAAGTGCACGCTACCACAGTGCATATTGGAGATACAAAATTACGTGGTTTAAAGCCAGGTTTAGGCCCCGTGAAAGACTTCCTGTTTAAGCCGTTGATGCGTATTATCGTTGGGTTCAACGGACCGCGCAAAAAGATTTTAGGTATGGACTTGGCAGGAGAAATTGAATCGATAGGAAATAAGGTGAGCAAGTTCAAAGTGGGCGATCCTGTTTTTGCTTCTACGGCGCTAAATTTTGGTGCCTATGCAGAATATTGTTGTTTACCTGAGGATGGGGCAATAGCTATTAAACCAGGCAACATATCTTTTGAAGAGGCAGCACCTATCTCTAATGGTGGATTAACGGCTTTGTTAAACCTTAGAAAAGCAAAAATTCAAAAGGGTCAAAAGGTATTGATCTATGGTGCTTCGGGCAGCGTTGGAACCTATGCGGTTCAATTGGCCAAATACTTTGAAACAGATGTTACAGCCATTTGTAGCAAGGCCAATCTAGAAATGGTGAAAGCCCTCGGTGCAGATAAGATGATAGATTATACCCAAACCGACTTCACCCAAAATGGCGAAACCTATGATATCATTTTTGATGCGGTTGGAAAGATTGAAAATGCTAAACGCAAAAAATCGCTCACCCCATCTGGAGTTTATATGGATGTATTAGATTTGAGTAGCAATTTTAAGTTAATAGCCGAGGACCTCAATATTTTAAAAAACTTGTTTGAAGCAGGGAAGCTCAAAACAGTTATTGACAAACGTTACCCCCTATCAGAAATAGTAGAGGCACACAGGTATGTAGACCAAGGACACAAAAAAGGGCATGTGATTGTTTATTTTGATTAAATAATTGGATTTGTTTTTGCCATTACAAGGAATCTATTTTCTCTAAATAAAGCTTTGCCTGTTCTAAAATCTCAGCCTTTTGGCTAGGTTCCATTCTGCGCCATACATTATACATCATACCTATGCGTGGATTTTTGCTGAGCTTACTTTCATGGGTATCATAAAAGTTCCAATACAAACTGTTAAACGGACACGACTTCTCTCCTACCTTCTTTGCTTTGTTGTAATAACAAGAACCGCAATAGTTACTCATTTTATCAATATAGGTGGCAGAACTTACATAGGGTTTGGTGCCCACTATTCCTCCATCTGCAAACTGACTCATCCCCCGTGTATTGGTTATCTCAACCCACTCCAAGGCATCTATGTATATACCCAAATACCATTCATCTACATAAGTTGGGTCAACCCCAGCCAATAAGGCAAAATTGCCTGTAAGCATTAGTCGTTGAATATGGTGTGCATAGGCATGGGTTAGAGATTGTTGAATGGCTTGTTTTAAACAATTCATGCGTGTATTACCTGTCCAATACCATTCAGGCAATTTCTCTTTATGTTCTAAATAATTTGAATGGGCATAACTAGGCATTTTGTTCCAATAAATGCCTCGCATGTATTCGCGCCATCCCAGTATCTGACGAACAAAACCCTCTAATTGGTTATACGCAATTCTATTAGGGTTTTGCTCAAAAGCTAGAATAGCTGCATCTACCACTTCTTTGGAAGAGAGCATTTTTGTGTTTAAAGAAAAAGATAAGCGTGAGTGATACAAAGACCATTCATCAGTGGTCATAGCATCTTGAAAGGTGCCAAAAAGTGGTAAACACTCTTGTACAAAAAACTGCAATAGGGTAAGAGACTGTTCACGGTTAATAGGCCACAAAAATTGTTTGGCATCTATGTCCCCTATCGTTTTTACCCCACTCAATTGTACCTCATGAAGTATGTCTTCTACCTTGTTTTGAAACAACAGAGGGGCAATAGGTTTATGGTTAGCAGGCAATTTCTTACGGTTCTCGGCATCATAATTCCATTGTCCGGTTGCAGGCAAATCGCCTTCCATTAATACCCTATGTTTTTTACGCATGTTGCGGTAAAAACTTTCCATCACAAAGGTTTTTTTGCCTTGAAAAAAATCGCCTAGTTCATTTCTGGTACTGTAAAAATGTTGGGAATCTATGGCAGCATGTGTTATGGATAAACTATTACAAAAATCCTTCAGGTGCTGGTCAACCCTATACTCATCTGGATGTATATAGTCAAAATGTTGGAATTGTTTTTCTTGGATCAGCCCGAAAAGATTCTCTCCAAAATTTTGCTTGTTAGAAGGGTCATTTAATTTGAGGTAAATAACATCAAACCCTTTTTGGGTCAATTCATTGGCAAAAGCACGCATGGCAGCAAAAAATCCAACCACTTTCTGAATATGGTGCAGGGCATAATCTGTTTCGCTGCGCAATTCCATGAAAACATAAGTTATATGTTTTTCTGGTTTATGGAACCAAGTATGTTGGCGATTGAGTTGATCTCCTAAAATTAATCGCAAAGTTTTTATTTTATCCATGTATGGTAGTTTTATTTCTTCTGCAGCGTTCACTGCAATAAATTACTTGGTCCCAATTTTTCTCCCATTTCTTTCGCCATGCAAAGGGCCTAGAGCAGACCTTGCATGTTTTAACAGGCAAATGTTGTTTTTGTATGGCACGTGTCATTGGTTCAGACCTTTGATTTTGATGATTTTTTTGTGGGACGCTTTTTGGTTAAATGAGATGTAGGATTACCCACATGTTTTTGAAGGATGCGTTTTCCTTCTACCTTCACTTCCTCTTGTTTGCGGTATTGCCATACCTGCATGCTAGCTTGTTTACGCGTTTCTTCAACATCCACAATGGGTAGTGGATAATCTTTCCCCAATTCGCAGCCAAACAATTGTTGGTCCATCACACTCAATTTCCAAGGCTCGTGCACCAAATGGGCTGGAATACCGCTTAGTTCCGGAAGCCATTGTTTGATAAATTGGGCTTCGGTATCATGGTCTTGAGAGTTTTTAATGGGGTTATAAATTCTAATGGTATTGATGCCTGTAACTCCTGATTGCATTTGAAGTTGCGGGTAGTGAATGCCAGGTTCATAATCTAAAAAGTTTCTTGCGAGAAAGTGTAAATCGCGCCAATCTTGCCATAGGTTAAATACAAAAAAAGAAACCACCATGGCACGCATTCTAAAATTTATATATCCGGTCTGAACCAAACAACGCATATTGGCATCTACCAGTGGAATACCTGTTTTACCCTCTTGCCAAGCCTGAATGTAAGCATCATTTTTGCTCTTTTGAAATTGGGCATATGCTCTATTAACAGGTTCAAACTCCATTCTACATTCATCTTCAAACTTTTGAATAAAATGGCAATGCCAATGTAGTCGGGATACAAAATTACTTAAAGCCCTTTTATGACCGGAGGTAGCATAAACCTTCATGGTAGATTGGAATACCATACGCATGCTTATATTTCCGTAGGCGAGATAAGGAGAAAGCCTGCTACAACTTTTTCTACTTAAGGCAGGCTTTGAGATGTGTTTGCTGTAGTTATGGTGTCTTTCTTGTAAAAAGCTATTCAAATACCGCCAAGCATTTCGTTCACCTCCAGGTTGAAAATTAGGATTAGCTTCTGTAATTTCTATGGGGAGGTCTGAACCTTTTATAGAATGATAAAACGCTTCATCTAAAGTGAGGCAAGTAAGGCT
>CAILJQ010000302.1 GCA_903834625.1 uncultured Bacteroidota bacterium | reverse complement strand
GGCCACATCTGCCAAAATGGTTTCAGGACGTGTGGTAGCAATGGTTACAAACTCTCCGCTCTTATCTGCCATGAAGTACTTAATGAAATACAATTTTGATTGTACTTCTTTATGAATTACCTCCTCATCACTTAAAGCTGTTTTACCCTGCGGATCCCAATTTACCATGCGTAAACCACGATAAATCATTCCCTTGTTATACAGGTCAATAAATACATCAATAACTGCCTCACTTAACTTAGGTTCCATGGTAAATCGGGTACGATCCCAATCACAACTGGCACCTAGTTTTTTCAATTGTTCAAGAATAATACCTCCGTATTTTTCTTTCCAATCCCAAGCGTGTTTTAGAAAATCTTCCCTACTTAAATCACTTTTTTTAACGCCTTGCTCACGCAGCATTTGAACCACTTTGGCTTCGGTAGCTATAGAGGCATGGTCTGTACCCGGCACCCAGCAAGCATTTTTACCCTCCATACGGGCTTTACGCACCAATACATCTTGAATAGTATTGTTAAGCATGTGCCCCATGTGCAATACACCGGTAACGTTAGGGGGAGGAATTACAACAGTATAAGGCTCCTTGGTAGGATTGGGTTCAGCATGAAACAATTTTTGGCTCAACCAATAGCTGTACCACTTATTTTCAAAGTCTTGCGGCGAGTATGTTTTTGCGAGTTCTTGCATGATTTTCTTATCAAAACAAAAACCCCGACCCAAATGAATGAGCCGGGGTCTATGCTTAAGTTATTTAATTTTTACCCTCTTTTTTCTTTAATCTTAGCATTTTTACCTTTGGCTTCACGAAGGTAGAACAAACGCGCTCTACGTACTTTACCACGGCTGACAAGCTCAATTTTGTCTATGTTTTGGCTGTATAATGGGAAAATTCTTTCTACACCTACACCATTAGAGATTTTACGAACAGTAAGAGTTGCGCTTAATCCAGCATTTCTGCGTTGGATAACTACACCTTGATACTGCTGAATACGCTCTTTTGAACCCTCACGGATTTTATAATGAATATTAACTGTATCACCTGCTGCGAATTCAGGGAAGGTTTTTCCTTGTGTAAATTCTTGCTCTACAAATTTTATTGCGTCCATGTTGCTATACTTTTCTTAAAATCGGACTGCGAAAATAGGTTTTTCTAATCAAAATCAAAAACACTGATTAAAAATTTTCCATTTTTATTGGCCGACCACTTGGGGACTGCCATATCGACCAATTGGGGATGGGCAGAATCGACCACGTGGGGATTGGTAGTATCGACCACGTGGGGTCGATTCTACCACATGTCGATATCTTCGTAATTGTATGGACTGGAAATGGCAATTCCAACAAATACGGTTTGCGGCAAATGGTCGTAACCCAAATTTAAAACCACCCTGTTAAACAGGGGAATAAATACCCCTGCACCAAAATTTAATTTAAATCCTGTGGTATGGGGGTTTAACTGCCATTCGGTTTCTCCAGGCGTTTTAAACGGCGATTGAATTTCTTCATGATGCCTCACTTCAACAATGCCCAACCCAAAATAAAGGGGAATTTTCTTGGTTAGGGCAACAGCAAAATTGAGGTTGGCACTAAATGAATAGGAAATGTCTTTTTTGCCTGTGAGCCATCCTTTTTTTGCGGCAGTATCAAAAATAATTTCGCTGAATCCCCTTTTGCTCAATAGAATATTGTTAATACCCACTCTCCAACTCACACCGTAGCCAAACTTACGAAAATTGATGTGGTTCCCTCCTACCATAAGCTGTTCATAAGGGTACGCACCCATTCCAAGAGAATTATATTTTACCGGTTTACCTCTATCGGCTGCTGGCAAATGGATTTGCGAAAACGCTGTTCCTTGGGCCATTGTTAAATGTCCCAAAAAACAACCTATGATTAGTTGGAGTATTTTTTTCATAAGGTGAGTTTATGCTAGCTTCTCAAAAATCGGATTATTTTTGCAAAACATATGCAAATTGATATTTTAACTTTATTTCCGCAAATATTCGAAGGTCCATTTACCGAATCTATTATTAAACGTGCCATAGAACGGGAATTGGTTCAAATTAACTTGCATAATATTCGCGATTACTCCTTATCTAAACACAAAAACGTAGATGATTATCCTTTTGGTGGTGGTGCAGGCATGGTAATGAGTGTTGAACCTATTCACCGTTGTTTAAGTGCCTTGTCTGAAGACAATGAGTATGATGAAGTGATTTATTTGAGTCCAGATGGTGAACCCTTTACCCAAAAAATTGCCAATCAATTATCAGGTAAAAAGAAATTGGCCTTTTTGTGTGGACATTACAAAGGGGTTGATGAGCGTGTAAGAGAGAACTTGATAACACGTGAACTGAGTTTGGGTGATTTTGTTCTAACGGGTGGCGAGCTTGCAGCTGCGGCTATGGTAGATGCTATTGTTCGACTTATACCAGGAACCTTAAATGATGAAACCTCGGCCTTAAGTGATTCCTTTCAGGATGATTTGATTAGTCCGCCAGTGTATACCCGACCAGCAGAATACAATGGGTGGAAGGTACCAGAAGTATTGTTATCTGGGCACCAAGCAAAAATAGATGAGTGGCGACATGAGCAAAGTGTAAAACGCACCCAAGAGCGAAGACCCAAATTATTGGAATAAGCATAAAAAAAGCTGCTTACAATTAGATTGTAAGCAGCTTTTTATTTTGGTTCGAACCGAAACCTATTTCATTTCACTTAAAACGGTTTTAGCTTTTACGTTGTTTGGATCCAATTCAATCACCTTTTTGTAGTATTCTTTGGCTTCAACTTTTTTGTCTTTGTTCAAGAAATAGAAACCTAAATACCCATAGGCATTTATTAAACCTGATTTATTTTTAGCCTTTAATGTAGTTTCAAATTTTTCAGCATCTGCAGTCAACAATTGAATATATTTATCGTAATGTACCTTGGCAAAATCCGATTCAAAATCTGGGTCCATTGCAGAGTTACAGTTTCCTCTCCACAAGTAGGCATCTGGGTAATCTGGCTTAAGCTCATTTACTTTAGTGAATGCTGAATCTGCCTTGTTATATTGTTTGGCATAATAAAGGGCTTTGCCATATAAGAAATAATCTGCTGCATTTACCTTTTTAGCTTTAGCCATATAACTTTCATAGGCTACCACTGCGCTATCAAATTGCTTTAACTTATTATATAATTTAGCCAAATTGGTATAGTTGTCTACGTTATATGGATTCAATTCCATAGCCTTTTTTAGGTTCAAAACAGCCAATGAATCTTTGCCACCTGCTTTTGCTTGCAATTTGCCTAAATATTCATAATCAGTAGCAGTAATCCTTTTGGCTTCTTGCTTAGAAAAATAGAATTCTAAGGAACCTAAACCACTTTTTGCTAATTCAACATCGGCTTTAGTTTCTACTATTTCACTGATAGAGAAGGCACGGAAACGGTATAGTAACAAAGTTTCTTTGTCTTTCTTTTGAATCTCATCAATGGTAATTAAAGCTTCATCGTAAGCACCACTTAGGTATAAAATACGTGCAAAACGAATTTGATTAGGAATACTTGGCTCAGAGTTACTTAGGTAAGTTGCATAAGCCTCTTTGGCCTGCGCAAACTTGCGTTGTGCATAATACAACTCGGCTTGATTTTTCCATGCTGGCGCGTAGTTAGGGTCTTTCTCAAAAGCACGGTTCAAATCAATTTGTGCTTGCTCATAGTTTTTTACCCTAATCCAAATACCAGAAACACGGGTATAGGCTTTTGGATTTTTAGGATCAACAGATATGGCTCTTTCATAAAAAGTAGCTGCGTTTCCACCGTCGTTTCTTTCTAAATAAACATCGCCACCCGCAACCAACAAATCATAATTTTTCTTGTCTTGCTCGTAACCCATTTTAATTAACTCTTCTGCTTCATCTAATAATTTGATGCTAGAATTGTTCACCATGCTAGAGGCTACCACAGTAAGGGCACGAATATCGCCTATGATACCTGAACGTGATTTGCTAAAAGATAGGGCCTTTTCAAAATGTACCTTTGCCTTGTCTTTGTTTTCTGCTAAAAGTTCTAACTCACCTAAACCAGCATAATTGCTTGGGTTTGCAGGAGCTACTTTTATACCTTGATTATAACAAATTGCAGCCGAATCTAGGTTCAGTAAGTTCACATAGGTTTGACCCAAATAATACCAATAATCTCCATTGGCTGCGTCATCCTTTACCAATTTAGTAAAAACGGTACGCGAAGCCTCATACTTTTCAAAATCAATGTCTCTCAAACCCTGAGCTAGGTTTTGTGCCTGTGCCGACACCAAAACAAACAATCCACAAACAAAACTCAATACACGCTTTTTCATTTATCCTAATTTAAAGTTACAGTTCTAATTGATGAACGGAAGGGAACCAATCCGCCTTTTAATATAATTTTCTGACCTGGTTCACTTTCCATGAAGCTTGCAAAGCCCGTGCCAAGTCCAGTTCTCATCTCCCTACTCACAACGCGAATCATGCGCCAGTAAGGATATTGTTTTAATGCGATGTTACCTTGCATAGGTTTGTTATTAATACCCGCCACTCGCATCAATATGGGCTCAATATCTGCCACGTGAATATTGTCTAAGAAGAATTTAGTGTTTACATCATCCGTATCGCTGATCCAACTTACTCCAATAATTCCAATAGCAGAAGGGTTGTTCTGCACATAATCTAATACCTCTGGGTTGTTTTTAAGGGCGAAGCAATTTTTACCTAAAGCTGACCCTTTCAATACGCTGTCTTCTAATAATCTGATGGAACCCGACTTGGGGCTGTCAAAAACCACTTGGATTTTGCCTAAAGTATTTTTAGGATTTATTTGTTTCCAATCAGTGATTTCGCCGGATAATAAACCTTTTACTTGCTTCAAACTAAAGCTGGTATCGTTGTTAGAGGGGTGCATGATAAATGCAACTGCATCATAACCTAATTTATGGTAGCGTGCATTGCTAATTTTCTGTTCTTTAAGCACTGCGCGCTCCTCTTCATTGAGCTCTCTGGTTACAATAGCCAATCTAGCACTATCTTTTAACATGTATTGAATGGCTTCGTATTCACTGAGGTATACCACCTTTATTTTAGCTTTCGGGTATAAACTCTCAAATACTTGAAGTTCTGCATCCATAATGGGTCTTAAACTTTCATCGCAACTTATGGTAATGCTACCTTCACTGGGGGTATC
>CAILJQ010000301.1 GCA_903834625.1 uncultured Bacteroidota bacterium | reverse complement strand
GTTTTAGACAAGATATCATCAAGAAATTTAGGTTAGGATACAGCCATGATAGCTGGGACCATTTTGCGCAAGCGGCAAGTGCCATGCAGTTTAATCCAGATGTTTTGGTAAAAGCGGGTCTGCAAAAACAAAATGAACAAGGCAAAACCTACGATGCTTACCGAGGCAGAGTAATGTTTGTGATTCATGGCTCTACTGGCAAAATCATAGCCTTTGCAGGTAGGCAGCTTAAAAAAGACGACAAAAGCGCTAAGTATGTAAACTCTCCAGAGACTTTATTATACCATAAAAGCAACGAACTCTACGGGTTGTTTTTTGCCCGAAATGCCATTAGGGTAAATGATTTTGTGTATTTGGTTGAGGGGTATACAGATGTTATCTCCATGCATCAAGCGGGTGTTGAGAATGTGGTGGCATCAAGCGGTACCTCCCTTACTGAAAATCAAATCAAACTCATTAAACGCCATACAGACAATGTTACCGTTTTATATGATGGAGATGCAGCCGGTATAAAGGCAAGTTTGCGAGGCATAGATATGTTGTTAGAGCAAGGCTTGAATGTAAAAGTATTGCTCTTTCCAGATGGAGAAGACCCAGATAGTTATGCCAAAAAAGTTGGTTCGGAAGCCTTTCAAAATTACCTGCAAAATGAGACAAAAGATTTCATTTTATTTAAGGTGAATTTGCTCTTGGCAGATGCCAAACATGATCCACTTAAAAAAGCCCAAGTTACTAGAGATATAGTAGAAAGTATTAGCAAAATTCCTGACGGCATTAAGCGCATGGCATTCATTCGCGAATGCGCTGGCTTGTTAGATATGAATGAGCAATTGCTCATCACCGAGTTAAATAAAAGCAGAAATTCTTTTATTACTCAAAAAGAAAAAGAGTGGATTGCCACCGAACCCAAAGAAATTCCTCAGGCAGAAGAACTCGCTCAAATTATTCAAGACTCTCCAACCTTTGAGCAAGAACAATACATCGTTAAATTGTTACTATTACATGGCAATAAACCTGCAGAAGGATTTGCCAATGTTGCCCATTATATCCTCGATTTTATTCACAAAGAAGAGATTCCTATTGAGCATGAGGTGATGAATGTATTGATCAATGAATTTAAAATGCTGCTGGCAAATGGTGTAGCGTTTAACGTTAATACTTTTGTGCAAAACCAAAATCCAATCATCTCCTCGGCCGCGGCTGGTTTACTTGCTGCCATGCATGAAATGAGTCCGCGTTGGGTAAGCAAGTATGATATTATCATGGACGACCCCGAGGAGATTTTTATGAAGGATGTTGTTTCTGCTTTATTGTATTTAGAGAAACATCACCTCAATAGATTGTTAGAACAAACCAAACAAGAAATACTAGAGGCTCAAGCCAAAAACAACGAGGCAGATGTAAGCCTCAATATGGAAGTATTCAAATTAATCAAAGAAAAGCAACAGCTTCTCTCTCATAAAATAGGAGCTGTCATTTTACATTAATCATGACAACAAAAGTAATAGGCATATTGCGTGAGGCTAAAAAGCCAGAAGATTTACGTACACCACTCAGTCCGCAAAATTGCCTCGAGTTAATGAACTATTTTCCGGGAACTAAAATCATTGTTCAGCCTTCTCCGTTCAGGTGTTTCACCGATATGGAATATCAGAGTGCAGGCATTGAACTTAAAGAAGATTTAAGTGAATGTGATATCATTATGGGTGTGAAAGAAGTGCCTGTAGAAAATTTAATTGCAGATAAAACCTATCTATTTTTCTCTCATACCATAAAAAAACAACCCCATAACCGTAACCTTTTACGTGCCATTCTGCAAAAGAACATTACCCTAGTTGATTACGAAACCCTCACTTGGGATGCAGGCAATAGAATCATTGGTTTTGGTAGGTTTGCAGGTATTGTGGGCACACATTATGCCTTGCTTATGTTTGGTAGAAAGTATGGCTTTTATACCCTACAACCTGCACATGAAGGAAAGAATTATTCAGAGCTATTAAATCAATACCTCGGTCTGAACCTACCCCCAGTTAAAATAGTTTTATGTGGCGATGGTAGGGTAGCACATGGCAGTATAGAGTTGTTACGTAAGCTAAAGATACATCAGGTAAGTCAGCCCGAGTTTTTAACAGAAGACTATAACCAACCTATTTTTGTGCACCTGCGCAGCGAAGATTATTATGAGCGCAAAGACGGAAGGCCATGGGATAAGGCAGATTTTTACAAACACCCAGAAGATTATAGAAGTTGCTTTAAACCTTATTACCAAAAAGCAGATATCATGATCAATGCAGTGTTTTGGAAAGAAGGCATAGAGCCCTTTTTTACCCATGAAGAGATGAAAGATTCCGACTTTAGAATCAAGGTTATTTCAGATATATCTTGCGATATTCCTGGTCCGGTTCCAAGCACCGTGCGCAGCAGCACCATTCAAAATCCTTTTTATGCCTACAATGTATACCTCGAAAAAGAAGTAGCACCTTTCCAACCCAATGTAATAGATGTACAAGCCGTAAGCAACCTGCCTTGCGAATTGCCTTTTGATGCCAGCTTAGAGTTTGGCGAGCAATTGGTTCGACACGTATTGCCTTATTTATTGGTAGAAGACAAAGAAGGTATTATTGCCAATGCTACCATTGCAAAAGGAGGGAAGCTAACAGATAAATTTGTTTACTTAAGTGATTTTGTGGCTTAAGCCTGAATCAAATCAGTAGCGGGTATTTCTAATGCTGTCATGCAGTTGAAATGTCCTTTCGGACAGGCATTAAACCCAATTTTGCTGCATGGTCGGCAAGAGAGGTTATTGTTTTCAACGGTTTTATAACTGAGGTCTGCATTGCCATAATAAGGCGTCATCCCAAACTCAGGTAAGGTATTTCCCCAAAAGGAAGTAATAGGAACTTTTAATGCGGCGCCAATGTGCATTAAACCGGTATCGTTGGTGAACAAGCGCTTGCTTTGTTGCACCACACTGGCACTTTGGTTCAAGTTAAGGGTACCGCAAGCATTCACGCATTTATTTCCTATGGCTTTAGTAATGATGTTGGCATTGGAAATATCTTCTTTACCACCTAACAAAACTACGGGTAATTCTACTTGTTGAATGGCTTTGATGATTTGCTCGTTAGGCAAACGCTTGGTAAAATGTTGCGCGCCAATAGCCCAAGTATAATATTGTTGAGGGAGCAATTGAAAGTGTGCAAGGGTGTCTACCACATCTTGTTTGGGAATGAAATAATCAAGGCCCAAACCATCATTGTGAACGCCTAAATTTTCTACAGTAGATAGGTATCTATCTACAATATGTATGTTGGGTAATTGGTTCGAACCGAAATAAACCCGCATGAATTTTTCTACATTTAATTTAGGAAAAGAATAGGCGGTAATACCGAGAACAGCTTTTATCATGGCCGTTCTTAGGTTGTTGTGCAAGTCAATCACCAAATCAAAATTCTCTGCCTTTAACTCGGCAGCTTTCCAAATAGGATGTTTATCTAAAACATGAATTTTATGGATGGCAGAATTGCTTTCTAATAAGATTTTGTAGGCAGATTTGCTCAAATAATGAATCTCTGCATCGGGCATTTGAGCGGCCAAACACCTCACCACAGGAGTAGTTAGAACAATATCCCCAATAGAACTAAAACGTATGATTAATATCTTTTTTCTCAAAACCTCATTTTTCTTCAAATATATGCTTTAAACTTGCGCAACAAATGATCAAATATCCTTTCGAGGTAAAGTATATTGATATTGGGAATAAGCTCAATATTGCCTATTGCGAAGAGGGTTCAGGCCCTCAAACCCTTTTGTTTATTCATGGCTTGGCCAATTATATTCCTGTGTTTAAACACAATATCTTAGGTTTAAAAGAACAGGCCAAATGTGTAGCCATTGATTTGCCTGGTAATGGCTTGTCTAGTCATGGCGACTTTCCTTTCTCTATCTTCTTTTATGCTGAAACTGTGGCGCGCTTTATTCAAAAGCAAGACTTGAAAGAAGTGGTTTTGGCTGGTCATAGCATGGGCGGACAAATAGCATTGGTGGTAGCATTACGTTATCCGCACTTGGTTCAGAAATTGGTATTACTGGCGCCAAGTGGGCTAGAATATTATACAGAAACAGAAGCTTCCATGATGAAATCTATGTTGAGTTTTGGCAGCATGATGTATGGCGATGCCTCTGGATTGGAATCTGCTATTAATGGAAGTTATTACCATGCACAGAAAAAAGATGCCTTACATATCATCAAAGATTTATTGGAATTGATGAAAGGGGAACAAGGAAAATATTGGCGTAAAATGGTGCAATCAAATATTGAAGCCATGCTGAATGAGCAGGTATTTCCTTTTTTGCCGCAGGTGCAACAAAAAACACTTATTTTATACGGACAACAAGATGCTTTTATTCCCAATAAGATGATGCATTTTACAGAGTCAATAAAATCTATTTGCGAACGCGTGGTAAAATTGATGCCCGCAGCACAATATGAAATTATCCCGCACAGTGGTCATTTTTTGCAAATAGAATCGGCTCCTAAAGTGAACCAATACATCCAAGATTTTTTGAAAGCTTAATCGCGCTTGTGCAATACCAAAATGGGTAAGATAGGCTCCAAAACCATTTTCTGAGAATTGCTGCCAAGGGTAAGTTTATCAAGCCATCCATGCTGTCCGCTATACATAATAAGCATTTGTGTATTGCCCGGGTTTAAGTGCTTTTGCAAGTTTTCTGAAAGGGAAAGTAAACTATTTCCTTTTTGAATAGATAGCTTAATATTCGGGTACTTTTGTCCCTCAATTTTTTCTTTAGCCAACAACATTTTTTCCTCGCTGTTTGGACCAGCATAATCAAAGTAAACTACTTCTAAGGCTGCATGGAATACTTCGGTAAAAGGCACCAATATGGCCAATTCTTCTTCCAAATTTTCAAGGTCAGATGCGTACACCAAATGGTAAATGGATTCAAACTTATACTTGGCTGGAATAGCCAATACAGGCATGGTGCTCATACCTATAAGCCTGGCAGTATTGCTGCCTAAGAATACCTTTTTGAAGCCACTAGCTCCATGGGTTCCCATTAATATAAAATCGCAATCATATACTTTGGCCGTTTCATGAATGCTTTCTGCAACCAGGTTGCGTATATTCACCACATAGTCTACCTGTACTTTGCTTATCTCTAATTGATGTTCTTTCAATAGTTGTTGAAAGCCATCTTTCAAAAGATTTTCTTCCTCTGAATCGCTGAGGTAAAAATTCTCTAAAGGAACTTCGGAACTAGGCACAAGTGCAGGGATAGAATGGTACAATACCAATCTGCTGTTGGTGTATAGCGCAAAGTGATACGCATACAAACAGGCATTTTTTGCTTCCGGCGAATAGTCGGTAGGAACCAGTATTTTCAACATGGTTATAGGGGTTTAACCTATTCGAATGTAAGCATTTAGTTGAGAGAAATCAATGATATTTACCCATACAAAATTAGAGCAAGGTAGCTTTCTTTTGTTCGGCTTCGTAATAGGCATCTATCAGAAGGTCTTTGCCATCAGCAGCAGTAGTAGCCAATACATCGCAGCGCTCGTTCATGGCGTGGCCGGCATGACCTTTAATCCATTTAAATTGTACCTCATGTTTAGGGTAAATAAGCAGGAATCGCTTCCATAAATCTGGATTCTTTTTGTCTTTAAAGCCTTTTTGTGCCCATCCAAAAACCCATTTTTTCTCAACGGCCTCGCACACATATTTGCTATCGGTGAAAATCGTAATTTTTAATTGAGGCAATTTCATGCTTTCTAAAGCAACAATAACAGCAAGCAATTCCATTCTATTATTGGTGGTTAACCTATAGCCAGCGCTCAGTTCTTTCCTATGTTGGCCGCTAATCATTACTATTCCATAGCCACCCTGACCAGGGTTTCCTCTGGCCGAGCCATCTGTATATACTGCTACATTCACAAGGCAAATGAAGGCAAAACCCTACAAGAATCCAACTTTAAGCTTATTGTTATCTTATGAATAAATAATTAGCAAGGCGAGGCAAACGCTTGTTTTATTGCTATTTCCTGCCTTGCTTTGTACCACAAATTTTATCGCCTATTCAACATGATTCAATATTTCAAAAGTGGCTTAAACAGGTTAATAGAGCTCGATGGCCCTGAGAAAGATTGTTGGATCAATGTGGTAAGTCCAAATGGAAATGAAATTGAATTTCTCTCAAGGAAACTATTAGTTCCTCCAGAAGTTATTTCAGACCCTTTAGATCCAGATGAAAATGCGCGTGTGGAATCTCATAAAAACTTTTTATTGATAGTTTGCAGGGTACCTTGCCTGAATGAAGTAGATTCTGATTTGCCTTATGCCACGGTTTCTGTGGGTATCATCCTCAAACGCGATTTGATTGTGACCATTTGTAGCAAACCCGTTGAGGTGCTAAACCAATTTAAGGAAGGTCATGCGAAAGGTTTTTTTACCTTCTTGCGTGAGCGTTTTGTGATGCAAATATTTTATAGAACATCCTTGTTGTATTTAAAGTACTTGAAAGACATTAATAACAGGGCAGGTGATATTGAGCAGATGTTGCACCGAAGCACAAGAAACCGCGAACTCATAGATTTATTGAGATTAGAGAAGAGTTTGGTATTTTTTAGCACCTCCCTCAAATCAAATGAACTCATGATGCAGCGGCTGCAAAGAAATAACCTCAGCGACGAAATCAAAGAGCGCGAGTATGAGTTAATTGAAGATGTAAATATTGAGATTAGGCAAGCCATTGAAATGGCCAAAATTTATAGCAATATCTTGGGAAACATGATGGGTGCCCACTCTAGCATCATTTCAAATAACCTCAATATTACCATTCGTTATTTAACCACAGTAACCATCATTTTGTCTTTACCTATTCTGGTAGCAAGTATTTATGGAATGAATGTTCCATTACCTTTTCAAGACAATTCACATGCCTTTTGGATAGTGACCATCATTGCCCTTTTGTTATCGGTATTGGGCGTATTTTTCTTCAGAAAAAAGAACTTATTTTAATTATTCTACGCTAATTTCATTTAAGGACATAGCCTTGTCTAATTCAATCCATATGAGCGTTAAAGGGTAGGCGGTATAACATAAAATAACTCTCTTCACAACCCCTTTGTCTTCAAATTCTTGTAAGGCAGCAATTTTATAAGAACGGTTTCCCATCACACAAGGAAGCCTCTTGGCATCAATGCTTTTATCGTTAAAAAAAGCATCCAATAAACCATCGCCAGTTAAAGTATCCACCTTTCTTTTGTCGTAGGGT
>CAILJQ010000300.1 GCA_903834625.1 uncultured Bacteroidota bacterium | reverse complement strand
TACAGAAACTGAGGTGGTACTAAATTACCAAGAAAATGGTGATACGCCTTTCTATTCTGATTTAATGCGCATAAATGCTATTTTGAAAAATACCATTGGGAATGCCGTTAAATATAGAAAAAAAGACATATCTAATCCAGAAGTTTTCATGACAATTGATGTTAATTTGGAACGATTACATTTGATTATTAAAGATAATGGAGAAGGAATTCCAGAGAATAGTTTACCTAAGGTTTTTGATATGTTTTACCGTGCCTCTAAATCAAGTAACGGTACAGGCTTAGGATTGTATATTTGTAAAGAAATTATTAACAAATTAGGAGGTGAAATTTCCATAGAATCTCAATTAGGTATTGGGACAACGGTAAGTATCATGTTACCTAATTTAATAGAAAATAGAAACAATGAATAACCAATTATTATTGATTGACGACGAGGAGGTTTTTAACCTGATTCATTCAACTCTTATCAACCATTTAGATAAGTCTACAAAGATTATTAAATATACATCTAGTATGGATGCATTAAACTTTGTGACCAATTGTTTGATATATAATATTCCACTTCCTGCAATCATGTTTATTGATATTCGCATGCCCGAGATGAATGGATTTGAATTACTAGATGAATTCATGAAAATGGGGCCTGATACCTTTTCTAATACACGCATATACGTTGTAACCTCCTCTTTAAATGAAAAAGATCGCATCAAGTCTATGGGATATCCTATTGTTTCTGGGTTTAAGGAAAAAATGATGGAAAAAGATCAGATTCTCGAAATTTTACACCTCAAAGAATCAACCAAATAGTCAGCATGAAAATAGCCTTCACCGACTCCATTTTGTTTCAAACCATTTCGCAAGGTGTAGTATACCACAAAGCAAATGGTGAAATATTGGATGCCAATCTGGCAGCTCAAAAAATATTGGGTTTAAGCTTGGATCAAATGAAGGGAAAGTCTACAATTAATGAAAAGTGGAAGGTTGTGAGGCAAGATGGAAGTGACTTTCCAACCATGGAACAGCCCGCCTTTGAATGCCTTAAAACAAGAAAGCCTGTTAAAGACGTAATAATGGGGGTTTTTCATCCCCATAAAAATGATTTTATTTGGATCTTATCTGATGCCCATCCTATTCTTCAAAAAAACGGTGAAATGGAAGAGTCGATTGTTGTTACTTTTACCGATATAACTGATAGAATTCTTGCCCAAAAAGAGCTTACAAAGCTTAATCAATTACAAGAGCTTCTTATCAAAATTGCCAATAACTATATAAACCTTACGGCTGAAACTTTACCTATTCAAATAAACGAATCCATTTCAGAATTAGGCAAATACATTGGTTCAGACCGATTTTATGTATTCTCTTATGATGAAGTTAAGGGAACAACCACCAACACATTTGAATGGTGTAACGAAGGCATTATGCCTGAAATTGACAATTTAAAGGATATTCCAGTTGAAGCTTTTGAATCTTGGTTTAATCAATTTAATAAGGGCTTACCCTTTGAGTTGAATGATGTTTTAGCACTTGATGCCAATGACCCATTTCGCCAAATATTAGAACCCCAAGGAATAAAAAGCCTTATTACTGTTCCTATCCT
>CAILJQ010000299.1 GCA_903834625.1 uncultured Bacteroidota bacterium | reverse complement strand
TCTTCTGAAAAGTACCAGCCTTTTCCGGTTTTTGTGAGTGGCAATGAGGAAGCACATGAATTATACCTATTGCCCATTCATGTCATGTTAAAAGACAATGCCGACGATATTAGGGAGAAAGTAAAAAACTACCACCGACCACCTATCATGAATGTTATCTCTGCCGAGTGCAAAGAAATATTAGATAAATACAGCAACACCCCTCTGTTTGAACCAAGGAAAATTAGTTATGCTGAACTCAAACGCATGGCCGATACTGTGTTTATTGCCTTGCATGGCAGGCCAGGTGAAGATGGAACTGTTCAACAAGAATTGCATAAGGTAAAACTGCCTTTTAATGGCTCTGATGTGGCCAGTTCACAGCTAACCATTAACAAGTATGAAACCAATGCCCTATTGCGTAAAAAAGGCTTTTTAGTGGCCGATCATTGGTTGGTGTATGAGGAGGATTATGCAAAAAATGGAAAGAAAATTCTGAATGCGATTGAAAAAGCAGGATTTCCTTTCATTGCCAAACCCGCCGATGATGGATGTAGCTCTGCAGTAAAGAAAATCAAAAACCGTAAGCAATTGGAAGCTTATGCCATGGGAGTATTCAGGCCAGAATTAGAAATAAGCACTGCCTTGAGAACCAAATTGGAATTAGGTGCCAAAGAAGAATTCCCTAAAAAGAAATTCTTCCTCATAGAAAAGTTTGTAGAGAAAGGAAAAGCTAAACATTTCTTGGAAGTAACCGGTGGCATGTTAACCCATTACAAAAAAGGCAAGTTGGTATATGAAACTTTTGAACCAAGTGAAACCTTAGCCGAGAGCGAAATATTAAGTTTAGAGGAGAAGTTTCTTGCCGGACAAGGTCAGAACATTACCCCTGCACGCTACGCCAAAACGCCTCTTGCCAATAAAAAAATAAGCAAATTGGTTCAGGCCGAATTAAAGGCTGCTGCCAAAGTATTGCAGGTTGAAGGCTATTGCAGAATTGATGCCTTTGTGCGCATATTTAATGGAAACAAAGTGGAGGTAGTTTTTATAGAAGTAAATTCCTTACCAGGAATGACACCTGCAACGGCCATCTTTCACCAATGTGCCTTGAACCAATACAAGCCATATGAATTCATAGATAAGATATTGGAATTTGGTGAAGAACGCTTGCAACGCCGCTTGGAAAGCACACATTTGATGTAATTCATTTTTAACATATTGATCATTTAAAATAATTAGGTATGAAGCATGTAATTGGCTATTTGCTATTAATCTTATCACCACTCATGGGAATGGCACAAAAAACAATGGAAATTGAAACCTTATGGAAATTTGGTCGCGTGAGCGAACCCATGGTTTCACCAGATGGCAAATACACATTGTATGCTGTCAAAAATTATGATGTAAAAGCCAACAAAGGCTATAACAGCATTTACCTTCAAGGGATGGAAATGAGTGGCTCAACTCCTGCAAGAACCAAAGGAGCCCCTATAGAACCTGCTTCCCAAACCAATGCAAGGCCTGCTCCTAAAGAAATTATTGAAGCCAAAACAAATGCATTTGCCGCACGCTTTACTCCAGATGGAAAAAAGATCTCCTACTTAAGCGTGAGCAATGGCGACGTTCAATTATTTGAGTGCGACCTAAACGGTCAATCGCGCAAACAAGTGACAAGCTTTCCTGGTGGTATTGGTGGCTATAAATATTCGCCTACCATGACACATATTGCCTACTTGGCCGACGTAAAATTGGATCAAGAGGTAAAAGAAATTTACCCAGATTTAGACAAAACCAATGCAAGAATCATTGATAACTTATTCTACCGTCATTGGGATGCTTGGCATGATTATGCTTATAGCCATTTGTTTATTGTGACATATAAGGATGGGGTACTTACTGGTGTTCCTACCGATTTAATGTTGGGTCAAAAATTTGATTGCCCTATTCCACCACATGGTGATGACGATGAATTTAATTGGAGTCCAGACGGTTCCAAAATAGCTTACGATAGCAAAAAACTGCATGGCACCGAAGATGCTATTTCTACCAATAGCGATATTTATGTGTACGATTTAAAAACCAAAGTAACCCGCAACGTATCTGAAGCCAATAGAGGTTATGACCGCAATCCGCAGTTTTCTCCAGATGGCAGCAAAGTTGCTTGGTTAAGCATGGAGGAAGAAGGAAATGAAAGCGACAGAAACACCTTGGTGATGTTTGATTTTAATGCCCCTCGTGTCTCGGTTGATCCACAGAGTGATGGCAAAATGGCGAGTGTGGTGATGTTACCTAAGATTACCCCACTATCTGATAAGTTTGATTATACCGTAGAGAATTTTATTTGGTTAGACAATGCACGTATTGGATTTACTGCAGTAATTGAAGGCACCAAGCAAATTTGTATGTTCGACCCAAGACTTAAAAGTTTAAGCAGGGTAACTATTTTATCTAATGGAGTTCATGATATCACCAGCATAGCAACTATACCAGGTGCTGCTAAACCAAGTTTATTGGTATCAAGAATGAGCATGAGCATGCCAACCGAGTTGTTTTTATTTGATATGGCTAGCGCGCGATTACAACAATTGAGTTTTGTAAACAGAGAAATATTAAACGGGTTAACCTTGGCCAAAGTTGAAAAAAGAATGGTTAAAACCACTGATGGCAAAGACAT
>CAILJQ010000298.1 GCA_903834625.1 uncultured Bacteroidota bacterium | reverse complement strand
TGGATAGGCATTGATGCCCAACTGGTTTAATTCAACTAATTTTTGCCTACGAATACGTTCCGGCTCACTCAAGGTATTTTGACTTTCGATCATAAGGCGCAAAAATAAGGAAACAAAAGCAGCTATAAAATTATTCTTTATGTTGATCTAAACTCGGAACAGTAATATTCAGAAGTAGGAATCAAAAAATGGTCGACTCAATTTTAGTCGACCTCTTTAGATGAGACAAATGTTTGTTGAAGAAAGGTTTTGAGAATATGGAATATTTGCCTTCATAAACTTTCAAATAATTTGAACAATTGAGTTGCTAATAAAGTTACTTTAATCTTTCCAAAGCAGCCTTAGCCTTCTGGTGAATGCTATTTTCGTGGTCAAAACCATTATAATTCAATACTTTTTCATAATAGGTGATGGCTAAAACTGGGTAATGAAGTTGTTCGTAAACCAATCCCAAATTTAAACAGGCATTGGGTATTAAATAACTATTCAATTGGGTGAACCCAAGGCATGTTTTATAATGCTCTAAAGCCATAGCAGGTTTATTCATTTCTTGAAAAATCCTACCATATCTGTATTCATATTCCAACTCTTGAAACTTGCTTAACAAAGAACTTTTGTTTAACCCATTGAGGCGTTGCAAGGCTTGTTGTAAATACCCTCCATCAAATAGTAATCGAGCTCTAAGCAATTCCCGGGAAGGATATATACCCAAAGCTAAATCGCGGTTGGTTAGGGTGTTTTCAGAACCTATATTTTTACTGCTCTTAAGCATTAAGTCGTGGTAGATTTTAAATTTAACCGTATCATTTTGCAACCAAGAAATCCACGATAATTTTTGATAGGCATCTTTTTGAGCCGATTTGGTTTTGCTTAAAGTTAGGTACCGTTTGAACCAAATAGCAGCACTAAAATCAAGTTCATGAACCAAATAGGTACCCATAAGATAGTTCAGATAGTGTATAGTTTCATAGGCTTCATCTTGGGGTCTTTGCTTCAGTGTTTGCAAGGCAATGGCATTCTCTCCGCATTTACCCGCCACATAACTTCTTACATAACATAACATTAAATTAGTTGCATAGTCTTTGGTATGTTCCTTGGTAAAATTCCAAGTAGCTTTTTTGTCTGATCCAAAGTTAAGTTGAATAAGAGTATAAATAACAACTGCCTGTTGTTGCTCTATCAATGGCTCATTGCTACCTCTGGCTATGTAATCTTTAATAATTGCCAAGCCTTTATTCAGGTCACCCTTTAAACCAACCGCATTTACAATCCACATATATTGTGATGGAAAGGTTCCTATTAAAGCGGTAATTGCTCCTAGTTCTTTTTTATGCGCTAAATAAGATGGAAACTTTTTTTCATTTTGTTCTACCAATTGGTAGGCGGTTCTAAAATCCCATGCTGCACCTAAATAATTATTAAAAGCCCCTTTAACAAAAGCATGCTGTAGATGAATACTGGCGCTTAAGAAACGCTTACGTGGATCTGTGTCTGCCATACTTGCCACTTTGGCCAAAGCATTTTCATTGACGCGTGCAAACGACTCTTGCAGTTGAGCGTCTTGTTGCACCATTACCCTAAAAAATTCAGAGTAGTGTAACAGGTAATGAGCTGCAATATTATCTGGGTGTTTACTTATTTCAGCGGCTATTAACACATTGGCTTGATTGAGCCTAAGGGCTGCCATGTGTTTCTGACTTTCAACCAATGTGGGTGTGTATTCAAAATACACGGCAAAGGAATTTTGCGAAAAACTGGTTAACAGCAATGCCAATAAACAGGTTCGTATAAATAGAAAAAATGGGGGAACTGAAAGCATGCTAATGGCTTGAAAGCCGCAAATTACCTGAAATGAGGCGAAAAAAAAAGTCGGTTAAAAACCGACTTTTACATTTTAATGATTGAATTCTGCTACAACTTCTTCGGAGAGAAGAGCATCGGTGAGCACCCTTCCGCAGTTTTCGCAAACAATAATTTTCTTACGTTGTTTAATATCACTTTGTCTTTGTGGAGGAATACCTGCAAAACATCCGCTACAGCTATCACGTTCAATGGTTGCTACTCCAATACCATTTTTCACACTTTTGCGAATACGGTCGTATGAATGAACCAAACGCTCATCTGCTACTTTAACAGCATTGCCTCTCACCTTCATCAACTCATCTTCTTCTTTTTGAGTTTCAGCAACAATATTATCCAATTCAGCTTTTTTGTTTTTAAGATCTACCACTCGGCCATCTAATTCAAGTTTTAAAGAATCGATGCTGGCTTTCTTTTGTTCTATATCAAATTGGGTATTCTTAATTCTTTTCTCTAAAGCCTGTTGTTCCAAACCTTGAATTTCAATTTCCTTGTTTAAGGCATCAAACTCACGGTTATTCTTCACATTCTCTAATTGCTTTTCATATTTCTTAACCAAAGCTTTAGCATCTGCAATTTTTCCTTTGTTTACAGAAATGGAATCTTCCATCTTTTTTACTTCAGCTTGTAAGTTGGACAAGCGAGTTTCTTGTCCGGCAATTTCGTCTTCCAGATCGCTTACTTCCATAGGCAATTCGCCTCTGATTGCAGTTAACTTCCCAATTTTGGAGTCAATTAACTGAAGCTTGTACAAAGCCTTTAATTTTTGTTCGATGCTGGTTTCTGTAGCTGCTGCCATAATTAAAAATAATAGTTTACCGGGTTAGTATCAGTTTTTGATAAAAGGATTGCAAAAGTAGGAAATTTTTTGAGAATCACTTCACAAATTAAAGATTTAGTGAATTTTTCGCTCTCATAATGACCAATATCGGCTATCATAAGGTGTTTTTCGGCATCAAAAAACTCATGGTATTTAAAATCTGCGCTTACATATGCCTGAGCACCTGCACCAATTGCCTGTTTCAGTAAAAAACTTCCAGCTCCACCACAAAGGGCAACCTTGCTGATTTTCTTGTCCTTAAATGAAGTATATCGTATGCTTTTTAGCTCCATTTTGGCTTTAAGGTAGGCCAAGAACTCTTGTTCCTCCATAGGTTCAGGCAATTCACCTACCAAACCAGCACCTACCTCTTGGAATGCATTTGATAATTGTATTAGGTTATAGGCCACCTCTTCGTAAGGATGAGCTTGTTTTAGCGCTGAATAAATTTTGTTTAGTAAATAACTAGGAAATACTACTTCTAGTTTTGATTCGCTTTCAAAATGGCGTTCATTTAAAATCCCCACAAAAGGTTGCGCCCCTCCTTCTGCCTTAAAGGTACCTTGGCCCTCTGCAACAAATGAGCATTCACTGTAATTTCCTATACTTCCGGCCCCTGCAGCAAACAAAGCATTTCTTAATGTTTCTAAATGTTGGTGGGGCACGTAGGTACTAAGTTGCAT
Organism: uncultured Bacteroidota bacterium; assembly: GCA_903834625.1. Classification (GTDB taxonomy): domain Bacteria; phylum Bacteroidota; class Bacteroidia; order UKL13-3; family UKL13-3; genus B1. Next base: position 2,763 of record CAILJQ010000298.1, on the reverse strand, counting down.
GAGCAAACCCGATTTTGGAAGCAAAACCCGGGTTTGGGTTAAGCCTAACTTCTCTGCAATTTTTGCATTAACTCCCTGAATAACATTATCGAGGTTGGTATGGATGGCATAAATAGCAATGTTATGTTGAATGGCTTTAATCACCGTTCGTTCAATGTAATTTTTACCATTCAATTTTTTAAGTCCGCCAAACACTATGGGATGATGCGCAATAATCAAATTACACCCATTTTTAATGGCCTCATCTACCACTTCCTCTGTGCAATCAAGGGTTACCAGGGCTTGGCTAATTTCAGTTCGGTCTGAACCAACAATCAATCCACAGTTGTCGTAAGACTCTTGCAATGAAAGTGGAGCAAACTGCTCTAAACAATCGATTATTTCTTTGATGAGCATAACGGGCTAATGAGCTAATTTATTTTTGAATTTTAATTCGCGGTATTTTTTGAACCAAGCCATGTGCTGAAAGGTTCGAATTCCCCATACCTTCAACCAAATAACAGGGTAAAGTAACAGGTTGAAAATGGACACTGAAAAAGGAAAATGTCTGAAGCCAACCTGAATGTATTCCCTATAGCCTTTCATTCTTTTATGGTAGGTTGCGCCTTGAATATCATAATAGGCTATAATTTTATCTAAGTATTCGGTTCGAACCGAAGCATCTTTAAATACCCTGATAAACCACTCAGAATCGGCCACCAAAGGAAATTGCAGGTCAAAATACCCCAACTTTTCAAACAATGCTTTGCGCGCAAAAACAGACTGATGGCAAATAGGATAGTGAGAATAAAACATGTTAAGGGTAACAGGTTTTCCATTTAAGTAATTTATTCCTGTAGGCTCATTGAGGGTTTCAACTTTTGCATAGATAAAATCTGCAGTATTTGAAGATTCATTTCCAAATACTTCTTCAAGCACCTTATTGTGGTAAAAAGAATCACCCGCATTTAAAAAGTATACATATTCACCCTTTGCAGCTTTAACGCCTTTGTTCATGGCATCATAAATCCCTTTGTCTTTCTCAGAAATACAGGTGCCAATAAAAGGTGAAAATGGTTTGGTTTTAGCCAATGTTTGATCCCTTGAACCGCCATCAATGATAACCAATTCGAAATTCTTAAAGGTTTGATTGGCTGCAGATTGCAGGGTATTTTCAATCAAATTTTCGGCATTGTAACAAACCGTAATTAAGCTAACTTTTATCGCCTCTGTCATTAAAATTTAGGACAATTACATTTTCTGTCTCTGGCAATTCCTTTGTGCGAGCTGCACGCATTAAATGTAAGCAACAACAGGCTTAAACTTAAAAGTACGACAGCAGTTCTTTTCATCCTCATGATACAAAGTTAAAAAAACAACACAGATTTTCTTAAACTTGCGCAACTTATATCAACAACATGGAACTAATTGATTTTATCCTTCACTTCGATAAGCATTTACAAGATTTCATTAATAGCTATGGAATATTGGTTTATGGCCTACTATTCCTCATTGTATTTATGGAAACCGGATTGGTAGTAACCCCATTTTTACCCGGAGACTCTCTTTTATTTGCCGCTGGAGCTTTGGCCGCCAATGAAATGAACCATTTAAATGTAGGACTCATTATAGCCTTATTAATTATTGCCGCACTTTGTGGAGACAACTCTAATTATTTTATAGGTAGGTACTTGGCCAAAAAAGGTGAAGGAGCCAAACTCTTTGGGATATTCACCATAAGGAAAGACTATTTAGATAAAACCCATTCTTTTTACGAAAAGCATGGCGCACGCACCATAATCATTGCCCGATTTGTTCCTATTGTAAGAACATTTGCCCCTTTTGTGGCAGGCGTGGGTAGTATGACCTATAAAAAATATATCACCTATTGCATTGGAGGAGCCATTTTATGGGTAAGCTCGATTACCCTTGCGGGATATTTCTTTGGCAGCTTACCATGGATAAAAGCGAACTTTGAAAAAGTAGTATTCGCAATTATTCTGGTATCGTTATTGCCGGTGGTATACGAGGTTATTAAACACAAACTTGCCAAAAAGTAATTACATATTCCTGCTTTATCTAATGGTTTTACTAGGTAGTATTTCAACTACCTACGCAGAAAAAACCAGCGGATTTTGCACATTTCAGGAAGAGGAAAAAGGGCCACAGGTAGTTTACCTGCAACCAGGGGTATTTTTCTATGTAGCGCCCAATCCGGGTTTGCGGCTGCATGTTTGGATTGATGCGTGGGTAAAAACAATCGACCTATATGATGGGATTCGATTGACCGAAAAAACAAAGCTATTTGGTTCAGACCGAAAACTATTAGGCAAGGTGAGCAAGAGTTTTAACCCAATGAAAATATTGGAGGAAACAGACTCACTAACCCATTTGGTTTTAGCTGGGTTTATAGAAAAAGCCTGTGTTGATGGAAAATCTGTACCCGAAGAGTTGTTAAGCAAACTCTTAGATAAGGCAGAAAATAACGAGAAACTCCCCTACTTTGAAGAATTTTTAACCCAATTTCAGAGTATCCAAAAGGAAGAGTCGAATGAGTATACAAGTTACCTAATCCAACAACCAGAATTCACGAGGCAATTGTTAGAACCACGCATTTTGATGGTTTTTTATAAAAATGAATTAATTGCCATTTTCCATACCAGAAGTATTAGGGTAACTAAATATGATTCAATTGAAATGGGAAGCCAATATAAAATGGTGTATAACTCAAAATTTAGTGAGCATACCAAAAAAGAAATGGTAGAGATGTACAAAAGGAAATTA
>CAILJQ010000297.1 GCA_903834625.1 uncultured Bacteroidota bacterium | reverse complement strand
TAACAGCGGTTTTGCAAAAAAGCGGGTTCAGTGGTTAATTGAACATTCTACCTCGCATCAACTTTTGTGGTATGTTGACAGTTTAGTGCTCCGAAATCCGCTTCTTCGCAAAGCCGCAAAACGTTACCACCAATACTGCAAAAACAGAGAGAAATGCTCATACTCAAAATAATAGTGCCTTAAGATGTACTATTTAATGTAATTACATAAGAAAAACCAAGACATGTATGATATAGTGCTATTTACTGCTCTTTTTATTGAAGTTTTAAAAATTAGCATTACATTTGCATGAAATAATGCTTTATAATGCACTTGTCAGAATTAATAAAAACCATAAAAGAACGTAGGGAAGCACTACAAGTAACACAGGAGGGGTTGGCAGAACTATCAGGTGTTGGATTGAGAACTTTAAAACAGTTTGAAAGCGGAAAAGGAAATCCTACGCTGTCAACATTACATAAGATATCTGATGTGTTGGGCATGGAGATTTGCCTAAAAATTAAAAATGTGACGCATACTAAATGAGAAAAGCCAAAGTTTTATTCAAAAATGAAGAAGCGGGTATCTTGACCCAACACGATGATGGTTCGTTTTCATTTCGTTATCACGAAGACTGGGTAGCCAATAACGATAGGCAAAGCATCAGTCTAACTTTACCTAAAAACGAAAAAGAATTTCATTCTAAATACCTGTTTCCATTTTTTTACAGCATGCTTCCTGAAGGTTCTAATAAGCAAGTGGCATGCAAATTAAATAGAATCGACAGAGAGGACTATTTCGGATTGCTTATGACTACTGCAAAAAATGACAGCATAGGTGCCGTTAGAATTATTAAACTAGAAAATTAATGAGCTTACCAGAAATTAAATATTGTCCCGGCACATTATCTGAAGGTTTTAATACATATAGCAGAACAGCTTTGAATAGAGTTTTTCAGGGCAAGAAGGTGCATCATGTTTTGCCTTACGATTCTCCAGCATCCAACCCAGAAACTAATCAGATGTTTGAAGAGAATCGAAATCGCATGTCGATATCAGGTGTACAAGAAAAATTTTCTGTATTGCTTGACAAAAACAAGTTAAGGCTTATTAATGAAAATGAACAAGGGACTTATATTCTGAAACCAATTCCAGGTGCCGGTAAAAAGCCAGATCAAATGCCTGCCAATGAGCATCTAACCATGCAAATTGCCCGTCAGGTTTATGGAATAGAGACTGCAGAAAATGCATTGATATTTTTTAAAGATGGCACACCTGCATACATCACAAAAAGATTTGATGTAAAAGAGGATGGTTCAAAATTAGCTCAAGATGACTTTGCTTCTTTAGCAAAAAGAACCCCGCAAACACATGGAGAACATTACAAGTATCTCGGGAATTATTTAGATATATTTGAATTAATGCGTAACTATTTAACAACTTACAAGATAGAAGCGCCAAAACTTTTAAGAATACTTGTCTTTAATTATCTTTTTTCAAATGGAGATGCACACTTTAAAAATTTCTCTATATTAGAAACACCCTTTGGAGATTATCGCCTGAGCCCGGCTTATGACTTACTAAATAGCCGTATCCATATAGAAGATAAAGACTTTGCATTAGATGATGGTCTATTGCCTAGAAATCTAGCCCAAGGCAAAATCGGTTTACAATTTGCTAAACTAGCAGAGAAAGCAGAAATCAGTGAAAAGACTTTTCAGGAAATTATGGCATTGATGATTTCCAAATCAGATTTAGTTGAAAAAATGGTAGCTGCTTCTTTTCTAAATGATACCACTAAAAGAAATTATTTCCAATCTTTTCAAGGCCGTATAAAACAACTGACTAAAGCATGAAATATGATGCACCTAAAGAATTTAAAATTTTGTCTACAATACTAACAAGTACTGGTGGTAACAGCACCTACCCAAAAGTGGCGGTTCAGTGCTCCGCAGACACATTTGTGGTTAATGAAAGTTTGGTTCTCCGCATCAATCCCGAAGCTTCGGGATGGTAAAAATCGCCACCTTCGCCAAGCCCGAAACCGTCAGGTTGTGAAAAAACTAAGTTTTGTTTGAAAATTTGATGGATTTGATGGTCTAAGGAGTAAAACAAAGGAACTCAAGCGAAGTGAGTGGCCATGCTACCGAAACAATCCCGATAGCTATCGGGATGATAGGCCTTCCAAAGACGATTGTCAAGAGTATCCGCTGGCTAGCGGACAACTAATGCTGCATTTGGCGGAAACTCCTTTTGTGGTGAACGATAATCCTTCGCTAAAGCTACGGCTTACGAAGTTAGGTAAAAACAGGAACATGTATTCCTGTAGGTGAGTAACAACAACAGTACGGGTGTTTTTTTTTGGTTTTTCATATCATCTGATACCAAATTCATATCACGTTAAACCAAATTCATATCACATTATGCCAATTTCAAATCTGCTGTTTTCCATTTCATCAAATATGATCCAATTTTCGAATCAATTGTTATGCCTTTCAAATCACCTGATCCAAAAATCGTATCACGGGTTACCCATTTCAACTCATGTGATACCAAATTCAAATCATGTGATACCAAATTCAAATCACGTGATTCAAAATTCGGATCACGTGATTCAACATTCGTATCACCT
>CAILJQ010000296.1 GCA_903834625.1 uncultured Bacteroidota bacterium | reverse complement strand
TTTTGGGTATGGGTATTTCCATTCCAGATGAACCCTTGGTTATAGGAATATTTTTATTGAGTATCTATAAATTTATCATTGATGGAGAATATGATTTTAGGGTGTTAAAACATCCCATTACCATTGCCATATTGGTAAACTTAACATGGATTTTGATCACTTCATTTACCAGTCAGCAAGTAATTGTAAGCTTAAAATTCTTCCTCTCTAGGAGTTGGTTTTTGGCAGTTTTTTATTTCTTAGGAGTTGTATTGTTCCGCAACTTTTCCAATATCAAAAACTACCTGTGGGCATACATGATCCCGCTTGGGTTTGTGATTATTTACACATTAATCAAACACAGCGATGACGACTTTTCGCAAGTAACTTCGTTTGAAGTAATGGCACCTTTTTACATTGCACACGGTATTTATGCCGCAGCCATTGCCTTCTTTATTCCCATGTTAATTTTATGGGCCATGTTTGGGTTCAAGCTTAATATTAGCTTCCCAGTATTAATGGTTTCGGTTTTGTTTTTATTGTTATTATTGGCCGGTTTGATCCTAAGTTATACCAGGGCAGGTTGGGTGAGTTTAGCTGCTGCAGCTGTATTTGGCATAGCCATGTTATTGCGAGTGCGTTTATGGCAAATGCTGGGTATTTTGGCCATCATTACCTCCTTTGTGGTGATAAACTTTGATGATATCTTTTACCAACTTTATCAAAACAAACAAAACTCGGCAGAAGGTTTTGAGAAACACCTCGAATCTGTTTCTAATGTGCGCAACGACGTATCTAATTTGGAACGTGTAAATAGATGGATGGCTGCCGTTAATATGTCGAAAGAAAAGCCTTTACAAGGATTTGGTCCGGGAGCGTATTCATTCACCTATGCACCCTACCAAGACCCAGAATTTAAAACACCTATTACCACAGCTTTTGGCGACCAAGGTCATGCACATTCTGAGTACCTCAACCCACTTGCAGAAAGCGGGTGGATTGGACTTATTACCTTTTTAGCCATTATTTGGATAACTTTTCAAAGAGGATTACGCCTGGTATATAAAGGAAGGACCTTTGAAATTAGGGTCTTTAGTGCGGGAGTGTTATTAGGTTTGGTCACGTATTTGGCACACGGACTGTTAAACAGTTACAGCGAGCAAGATAAAATTGCGGTACTGTTTTGGGGCTTTATAGGTATGATTACGGCCATGGATTTGTACCATCAGCCTGAACCTGAAGAAGCGGAACTAGAAATTTCAGAATGATCACATTAACCTTTACGGTTAATGCCCAATCGCAAACTTACGATATTGCTCATTCCAATTAATCCTTGGTTAAATGCATTACCCAAAGCATAATCTAAGGATAGATTTTTAAACTTAATACCTAAACCTAAACTAGGCATTCCATTAAGTGATTTCTTTCCATCAAAACCTGTTACGCGTTGCAAGGTTCCATAACCGCCACGTAAAAAGATAAAACTTTTGTATCCCAATTCTAGACCAATTCTTGGGTCAATATTTAACACGCTGCTGCTAATTAAAACATTTCTTTGACCATCAGTAGTGAAGTCTAAATTAGCCTCAGACAAAAGGGTGTAGTTAGATTTGCCTAATTCAAATAAGCGAGAGGCGCCAAAAGTAAAGCGAGGCAGGGTAAGTTCCAATCCACCTGTAGGGATGGCATTGCCACTGGCCAATAATTGTTTTTTGTCTTCCTCACTCATTTTATAATTCCAAAAATTGAAAGTAGAAGTAATATCTCTACCCACAAAGGCAAACTTCCATTTATCCATGGTGTAGTTGGCAGCAGCATCAATTCCAAAACCCCAGGCACCGCCAAAATCTCCCACCACCCTGCGAATCACTTTTACATTGGCACCAATATCTAAGCCTTTTATTTTGGTGCTACTGGCATAGGAACCCACAAAGGCGTAATCTACCGCAGAGAAGCTACGAATTAGGCTATAGTTAATTTGTCCGTCTTGCATGAGGTATAATGTATTTGGAATACCATCTACACCAAAGCGAACAAAGCTGATAGCACCCACAGAATTTTCACTCAGTTTAAAAGCCACCGCGCCATAATCATGATTGGCTATACCTGCAAACTGTTCATTGTGCATTCCACCAATTTGTAAATTATCTTCCAAACGCATCAAGCCTGCAGGATTCCAATAGGATGAATACACATCGCCATTGCTTGCTACTACTGCGCCACCCATACCCATGGCACGACCGCCTATGCCAATATTTAAAAATTCGTTGCTGTATTTTAATGTTTGGGCAAATAGGCTTGTGGCTCCCAAACAAAATAAAAATGCAGATATCAGTTTCTTCATTTAAACACTTCTTTTAATTCAAACAATACCCCTTGAGATTCTTTAAAACGGGTTTCCTCTAACTCCCAAACACATTCTTGCAACACAATCTTATCTGTTAATGATAAGGGGGGCAATCCTGCTTTAAGGATTATCCTGCTTAACGAAAACGCAAATAGGTTATTATCTGGATAATTGCGAATGTAAGCTGCTTTGCAGAAATGCTCAAAAAATTTTAAAAAACGCTCTTGGTCTTTGTGGGCATGAAGATCTATAAACTCTTTCAAATCTGCAAGATTCAAGGCATTTAAGTCATTGTAAAAATCAATGCATACTTGGGGTTGGTGCCGAACCAATATCCTATCTAGCAACAATTCAAATAAGATATGGCCTATAAACCACCTCCGTGGCACCTCGGTTTCGAAACGTGCTTTTTTTAACACCTCTACACAAAGGTGTGAGCCTTCTTCAAAAAAAGAGCAGGCATGGAAAATTTTATCGGCCTCATAATGCTTCCTACAGCCCAATACTAAGGGGTCTAAATGTGGATGAAGGGGAAGGTCCTTTTTGCCTGCTGCACTCACAAAACCCCTCGATAAATCTGGGAAAACCAATCCTAAGGTATACAAAGGGTTGGGCTTATTATCTTGGTATATATAATAATGCGATAGGTAATTCATCTTGGTTGGCAAGATAGTTTTTTGTACCTATCCTTTTTCAAGAGATATTTTACCTTGCTTTTGGCTTTGCATAAGGAAATCTTGTAACCGGCTTTGCAACGCTGTATGCATCCAAACCGCAAGCAATCAAGGTATCGGCTTCCTGTAAATTTACAAAACCATCATGAGCCACCCATTGGTCGTCTAGTTGAATGAATTGTATAGAACCTATGACCAATTTGGTTCCATTAATTGGGAGGTACACAATATCTTCCAACTTCATTCCAATTTTAACCTTCGCATTTGAAACAAAAGGAGCAGGTATATCTTGAATAAAAGTAGGCTCCAGCCCCACCATATCAAACTCAGATTCATGAGGCAAATACCTGGCAGAAGTTTGGTGAACTTGCTCTGCAAGTGTTACATCCATATAGTTGAAAGTATAATAACCAGATGATTGAATGTTTACCAGCGTATCTCTTTGAACGGTATCTGGTCGGCTCATAAAACCATACAATGCCGGACTCGCACCTAAATGAATCAATGAATTAAACACCGCTACATTGTTTACACCCTCAATTGATTGTGTTCCCACCAATACGGCTTGCCTAAATCCAGCCAATGAATTGATAAAGGTTGCGCGGTAGCGCTGTTCTAACTGTTGGATATCGGTTAATTGAAGTTGCATCAATTGGAATAGCAATTGAAACCTGAAATTGTTTTTTTTCTTACAAAACACCTGAAATCCGCGCTTTCAAATCGTCAGTTTATTTTTACTTTTGCGACATGACAAATTTTGTAGAAGAAATGAGATGGAGGGGCATGTTGCATGATATGATGCCCGGTACCGAAGAACTGTTGAATAAGGAAAGTGTTTCAGGTTATATTGGGTTCGACCCAACTGCAGATAGTTTACATGTAGGGCACTTAACACAAATAATGACCCTCATTCATTTTCAAAGAGCTGGTCACAAGCCCTACGCATTGGTTGGCGGTGCTACAGGTATGGTAGGCGACCCAAGTGGGAAAAGTGCTGAAAGAAATTTGTTATCAGAAGACATTTTGTTTCACAATGTTTCCTGTATAGAAAAACAACTCGGTAAATTTTTAAACTTTACCGATGGTAGCAATGCTGCAGTGATGGTTAATAATTATGATTGGTTCAAAAACTTTAGCTTTTTAGATTTTATCAGAGACACGGGCAAGCACATCACCGTTAATTATATGATGGCTAAAGATTCTGTTAAGAAGCGTTTAGAAGGCGAAACAGGGATGAGCTTTACAGAGTTTTCTTACCAATTGGTTCAGGGCTACGACTTCTACCATTTATGGAAAAACCACCAATGTAAAGTGCAAATGGGTGGCAGCGACCAGTGGGGAAATATTGTAACAGGCACTGAACTCATTCGCAGAAAAGCTCAAGGTGAGGCTTTTGCCATTACCACCAATCTTATTAAAAAATCAGACGGCACCAAATTTGGCAAAACAGAAAGTGGCGCCATTTGGCTTGATCCAGCTCGTACCTCACCTTACAAGTTTTATCAATTTTGGCTCAATGCAAGCGATGCTGATACAGCCTCTTGGATTCGCATTTTTACACTATTATCTAAAGAAGAAATAGAAGCTTTGGAAGCAGAGCATGCCACTGCCCCACATTTACGTGTATTGCAGAAAGCCTTGGCAAAAGAGATAACCATTAAGGTACATTCACAAGAAGCTTGGGAAACTGCTGTTGAAGCCTCTTCTATCTTGTTTGGAAACGCAACAGCAGAAGCATTTGCCGCCTTAGATGAGGAAACGTTTTTAGATATCTTTGAAGGTGTTCCTCAATTTCAATTGAGTAAATCGGAGTTAGAAGCAGGTATTCCCGTGATTGATTTGTTGGCAGAAAAAACACAGGTCTTCCCTTCAAAAGGAGAGGCACGTAAGATGCTGCAAGGCGGTGGCGTGAGCATGAATAAAAGCAAAATTGAAGATGTAAATGCCGTGGTTAACACTTCCGTTTTAATCAATAACAAATATGTGATGGTTCAAAAAGGAAAGAAAAATTATTTCCTATTGATATTCTCTTAAGATACAATAAACATGAAAACCATAGGACCAAAAGACCTTCCTTTAGCAGAATTCCATAATGCCTTGTTAACAGCCATAGCGCCTCGACCTATTTGTTTTGCAAGTACAATAGATGCAGCCGGTAACCCTAATTTAAGTCCGTTTAGTTTCTTTAATATTTTTGGGTCGAACCCAACCCGATTCATCTTTTCACCTGCAAGAAGGGTACGCGACAATACCATTAAACATACCCTAGAAAATGTGATGGAAACACGTGAAGTAGTGATCAACGTAGTAAACTATGCCATGGTTCAGCAAATGAGTTTGGCCAGTTGCGAGTATCCAAAAAATGTAGATGAATTTACCAAAGCAGGCTTCACTCCTATTGCATCAGAAAAGGTTAAACCTTTTAGGGTAAAGGAAAGTCCGGTTCAATTTGAGTGCAAGGTAGTTGACATTATTGAAACAGGCAAAGAAGGTGGCGCAGGCAATTTGGTTATAGCAGAGATGGTTTTGATGCACATCCACCCAAGTGTATTAACAGCAGATGGGAAACTCGACCAACACAAATTGGATTTGGTAGGAAGACTTGGAAGCGATTGGTATGTAAGAGCCAGTGGAAACGCGCTTTTTGAAGTGCCTAAACCTGCCAAAAATTTAGGAATTGGATTTGACCAATTACCAGAATCCATTAAGTACAGCAAAATTTTAAGTGGCAATAATTTGGGTATGTTGGCCAATGTGGAACAATTGCCTGATGCAGATACCATAGCCATTTTTCAGCATATGAATAAAGAATTGTATGCTATTTTAAATAGAGATTTAGACAAAGTAGACAAACAAAATGCCTTACACCAATTGGCTTCTAAATTATTGAATGAAGGAAAAGTGGTTGATGCTTGGAAAGTACTACTAAGTCAGTAAGTGAAACTTTACTCCCAAATGAAAAGTACTCCTCTATCATATTATTCCTAAGTAAAATGTTTTGAGTAATTGGGTATTTGAACGAATACCCTAAGCGCGTTGAATCAAAAACTTTTTAAAGGAATTAGATTAACTAAAGGGGTTTAAAAGAAAAAAACCAATCTATGGCTAGTAGATTGGTTTTTTTTGTATCAAGTAAAATGATTTTAGATGATTGACTTATATCCAATAGCTTGCCAAAAAATCTTTAATCCATTTTAATTTTTATACTTTATTGATTTACAGTGCTAAAAATCTTTTTCATTCTACTTAAACTACCTATACTCCATCAAAGTGACTACAAAAGTGGAATGATATCATTAAAAATAGACAGCTTTTTTAGACACTTAGGGTTGAATGGTATCGGTTCGAACCAAAACAGCAGTGAACCTTACTTCTTGCCTCCCAAATTATCCATGTCGATGCCTCTCTTTTTGGCCATGTCTTCCAATTTTTGTTGTAGACGCGACTTGGTTACAGGCTTTTTCTTGTTCTCTTGAATTTGCGTGTGCAATGCTTTATCGTCTACAAATTGGCGAATGAGCAATTGCTGTCCGATGGTAAACAAGTTAGAAAGGAAATAATAATAGGTTAATCCGCTCGCATAGTTGTTAAAGAAGCCTAAGAACATTACTGGCATGAGGTAGCTAATTACCTTCATTTGACCGGTAACTCCAGTCATTTGGTTGTTATACATGGTATAAACCAGGGTAGAAACTGTCATGAGTAGGGTAAACAAACTCACGTGATCGCCATAAAACGGAATGCTAAAGCCTAAATCTAGGATACTGTCATAGCTCGACAAATCTGGACTCCACAAGAAGGCTTTCTGACGTAATTCAAAAGCACTTGGGAAAAACTGGAACATGGCAATGAGGATAGGCATTTGAAGTAAAACTGGCAAACAACCGCCCATTGGATTTACACCTGCTTTGCGGTATAATTTCATGTTCTCTTGTTGCATTTTACCTAAATCATTACCGTATTTCACCTTTATCTCATCCATTTCAGGTTTCAAAACCCTCATTTTGGCTGAAGACAAATAGGAGCGATATACCAATGGGAACAAGATGGTTTTAACAATTACGGTAAGTAACAAAATGATGATACCAAAATTACCCAGGTATTGTCCTAAGAAGTAAAACACGTTTACTGTGAGCAATTTGTTTACCCATCCAAAAATACCCCAACCCATAGGGACTACTTTTTCAAGGCCAATACCAATAGCACTTAGCGTTTTATAATGGTTCGGACCGAAATAAAACTGCATGGTATACGACTCATTGCTTTGGTGGGTATAGTTTAAGCCAATATTTGCCGAAAGAAACTTCACGAATTTTTTGTTCGGGTCGTTTTTAGTTTCTAAAACTGCATTGTCAAAGTTTTGGGCATTTACCAAGGACGTGTTAAAGTATTGTTGTTTGAAAGAAATCCATTGGATGGGGGTTTTAACATCTTCCTTCAATTCTTTGGTTTCATTGATATACTCTGGATCCTCATTAGGATATTGGTAATAAATGGTACTTGTTTTTTCTTCGGCATCATGTGTCTTTTCTTGTTGCAACAAGTTCTGACGCCAATTTAAATCTAAGAAGTTATTGGTTGGAGCAATCACTGTTTCCATACCCACTAGGTTAATCTTAAAATCAACTAAGTTGTTATTTTCATTTAAGGCAACCAAATGCTCAATGTATTTACCCGGAGCCAATTCAACCTTCATAGAAACGCTGTTCTTGTTTAGGGTAGGCACAAAGAATAAGTCTTTGGTGGAAATAGCTTTGTTATCGCGTGTTGCAAAGCCGTATGAGAAATCGTTGCCATCACCATCAACCAATACCAATGGAGAACCGTCTGCACGTTTGTATTTTTTCAATTCTACTTTGTAAATACGTCCGCCCTTGTTGCTCACATCTACCTTAATTTCGTCGTTTTCTAAGGTTGTTACCTTTTCGTTTCCATTGGTAAATGAGGCAAATTCGCCATAAGCATTCTGCAAAGAGTTACTATCTAGTTGAGGTTTGGCAGCGAGTAAAGTATCCTTTTTAGCGGTTCCAGCAATTGCTAAAGCGATGCTATCGTTTTCGGCGCGAACCAATGCTATAGAATCTTGTCTGCGTTTTGCTGCGTCTATTTCTTCTTGTGAAGGTTGGTTAACGTATGCAAATGTGATGAGTATCAAAAAGATTAACCCAAGTCCAATAATCGAATTTCTGTCCATTGTATATTTTAAAGCGGGGCGAAAATAGTTAAATTACTTTATACTTTTAAAAAGGTTGGGGAAATAGTCGATGGACCATAGACCATAGTCCATAGTCATCGATGAATGGCTATGGACCATGGTCTATCGACTATGGACTCTATTTCTGGCTTGCGGCCACAGCGGCCTTGATAAATTTCACAAAAAGCGGATGTGGGTTCAACACGGTGCTTTTGTATTCTGGGTGAAATTGTACGCCAATAAAGTAAGGATGGCTTTTTATTTCAACTATTTCTGCCAATTTGGTATCTGGATTGATACCGGTTATTTGCATACCATTTGATTCAAAATCTTTGATATAGGCATTGTTAAACTCGTAGCGGTGGCGGTGGCGCTCGCTAACTTTAGACTTTTCATAGGCGCTATGTGCTTTTGAGCCTTTGCTTAATTCACACACATAAGAACCCAAACGCATGGTACCACCCTTCTTGGTAATCTTCTTTTGATCGGGCATCATGTCTATCACGGCATGTTTGGTCTTAGGATTCATTTCAGTGCTATGTGCATCTTTCCAACCAATTACATTACGGGCAAATTCAATAACAGCCATTTGCATGCCCAAACAAATTCCAAAGAAAGGAACATTGTTTTCACGCGCATATTTAATGGCAGTAATTTTTCCTTCAATACCTCTATCGCCAAAACCTGGTGCCACCAAAATACCATCTAAATCACCCAATTTTTGGTCAACATTATCATCTGCAATCAATTCACTGTGTATGTATTGAACACGCACGCGGGCTTCATTAATAGAACCAGCATGAATAAAACCTTCAATAATAGATTTGTAAGCATCTGGTAATTCTACGTATTTACCAATTAGTCCAATTCTTACTTCGTGTTTCGGATTTTTGTGACGAGTTAAAAAGGCTTTCCAACTATCTAAATCTGGATCATTTTTAGCCGATAACTTCAATTTGCTCAGAACTGTTTTGTCTAACTTTTCTTTCAGCATCATCAAAGGCACATCGTAAATGGTAGGCACATCAAGCGCTTCAATCACCGAGTTAGAATCAACATTACAGAACAATGCAATTTTCTTACGCATTTCTTTGGTGATAGCATGTTCTGTTCTACACACCAAAATGTCTGGCTGTACGCCACTCTCCAACAACAATTTCACACTGTGTTGGGTAGGCTTTGTTTTTAATTCTTTGGTTGAGCTTAAATAAGGTAAAAGGGTTAAGTGAATTACCAAAGCATCTTCCTCTTTCATCTCCCATAACAACTGGCGCACCGATTCAATATATGGCAATGATTCAATATCGCCTACGGTTCCACCTATTTCAGTGATGATGATTTCATAATTACCTGTTTCGCCTAATAATTTAATACGACGCTTGATTTCATCTGTAATATGAGGAATTACCTGAACGGTTTTTCCTAAATAAGCGCCTTCACGTTCTTGGTTAATTACATGCTGGTAAATTCTTCCTGTGGTAACGTTATTGGCTTGTGAAGTAGGAAGGTTTAAGAATCTTTCGTAATGACCCAAATCCAAATCTGTTTCAGCCCCATCTTCTGTAACAAAGCATTCCCCATGTTCATAAGGGTTTAAGGTACCTGGATCAACATTGATATAGGGATCTAATTTTTGAATGGTGACAGAATAACCTCTTGCTTGCAGAAGTTTGGCGAGTGAAGCGGCGATAATTCCTTTTCCAAGAGAGGATGTTACACCGCCGGTAACGAAAATATATTTTGGTGTCATAATGTTTATCAAACTAGATGCACCAGATACGGCCAAAACTGCTAGAAATCATGCAAATTGGGCAATTTGCATACAAAACCGTAAATGAGCACTTACGGGATACAAAAATAGGTTGCAAAGCCTTGGCCACCAAAATTGATGGGCGTTTCTTTTCAATAAGTTGTTAACAGTAGCGCTAATTAAATTTCGCGGTTAACATCCCAAGCTTCCATGTAATCTGCTACCCTTCGCAAGAAAGCTCCTCCAAGTGAACCATCTACCACACGGTGGTCGTAGCTCAAGCTTAAGAACATTAAGTGACGAATAGCAATAACATCTCCCATGGCGGTTTCTAATACGGCAGGTTTCTTTTTAATGCTACCTGTTGCCATAATAGCTACTTGGGGTTGGTTAATGATAGGTGTACCCATCACGTTTCCAAAACCACCAACATTGGTTAAGGTAAAAGTACCTCCTTGAATATCATCTGGAGAAAGTTTGTTGGCACGTGCACGGTTGGCTAAATCGTTAACATTTTTGGTAAGTCCAACCATGTTCATGGTATCTGCATTTTTGATAACAGGCACTATGAGGTTACCAGAAGGCAAAGCTGCTGCCATACCAATATTGATGGCTTTACGCTTAATGATATTATACCCATCAATAGAAACATTGATCATTGGGTAATCTTTAATGGCTTTTACCACACACTCAATAAACATTGGGGTGAAGGTGATTTTCTCTCCTTCTCTTTTCTCGTATACTTTTTTGGCCTTATCGCGCCACAATACCATATTAGTTACATCGGCTTCCACAAATGAGGTAACGTGCGGACTGGTATGTTTGCTCATCACCATATGATCGGCAATGAGTTTGCGCATGCGGTCCATTTCTATAATTTCATCACCGCCCGAAAGGCTTACAGATGGTTTTGAGGCTGGGGTTGGGGTTGGAGCAACAGCAACATGGGTTGGAGTTGGAGCAGGAGTTTGAGTTTGAGCAACCGGAGTTGCACCAGACCTATTTTGAACGTGCGCCAAAATATCTCTTTTGGTCACCCTTCCTTCTGCACCTGTACCAGGAATGGTTTCCAATTCGGCCATGCTGATGTTTTCGGTTCGGGCAATATTTAATACCAATGGCGAATAAAACCTGTTTCCGCCGGCATTACTTACAGTTTGTTGAACTGATACAATATTTTGTTCTACCTGTTGCACAGCTGCTTTCACCTCAACTGGAGCTTCTACCTTAGGAGCAGGAGCGCTTGCTGCGGTTGAACCTTCTAAGGCTATGATGGCTATAGGCGCATTAACTGGCACTACATCTCCTTCATTGAATAATCTTTTGATAAGCTTACCTGCCTTAGGAGAAGGAACTTCAGAATCAACTTTATCTGTGGCAATTTCTAAAACGGTTTCGTCTACGGCAATATGATCACCTTCGTTTTTTGTCCAGCGGATAATGGTTGCTTCAGCAATACTTTCGCCCATTTTGGGCATGACCAGTTGGAATTCAGACATGGCAGTTATTTTGGATAGATTAATATTTAGGCAAATTTATCTTAATTTAGCAATTGAAAAAACTTTTCTCTTATTCGCCTTGCAAGCCACTATTTATCAAGGGATGACCATTCCAATTGCAGGTCGACCAACTTACGATAAGTGCCTTTTTCCATTTGCATCAATTGCTCATGGGTACCCATTTCTTGAACGGTACCATGATCGATGACAATTATTTTATCTGCATTTTTCACTGTAGACAATCTATGGGCAATTACAAAACTTGTTCTGCCTTTCATTAAATACTCTAAGGCTTCTTGCACCAATTGTTCACTTTCGCTATCCAAAGAACTGGTAGCCTCATCTAACAACAAAATGGCGGGGTCTTTTAAAATGGCGCGGGCAATGGCAATACGCTGACGTTGCCCACCACTTAATTTAATACCTCTCTCTCCTACCACCGTTTCATATCCTTCTGGGAACTTGGCTACAAAATCATGGGCATTGGCCTTTTTAGCGGCTTCTTGAATTTCTTGGTCGGTGGCCAATGGATTGCCATATGCGATATTCTCTTTGATGGTACCTCCAAATAAAATCACATCTTGAGGCACAAAAGCAATTTGCTTACGCAAATCTGTTAAGGCAAAGTCTTTGCTATTTTTTCCATCAAAAGTAATGGTACCATGGGTTGGTTCGTAAAAACGTAACAACAAAGAAGCAATGGTACTTTTACCTGCCCCACTTGGTCCAACCAAAGCCACTTGCTCACCCTTGCTAACCTGTAAATTTATGCCTTTTAATACTTGCACATCTGTTCTAGAAGGATAGCTGAATGCCACATTTTCAAAAGAAACATGTCCAGCTAACTTACTACTTGGCAGGGCAGTTTCATTGTTTATCTCTACATCTTCGCCTGTTTGGCGCAACAACTCACGTACCCTTTGGGTAGCACCTAAGGTTTTTTGTAACTGACTAAACATATCGGCAAAGCCAGCAAAGGTTCCACCCACAAAGGCAGAGAATATCACAAACATGGTTAAATCACCTGCACTCAATTGGCCACTTCGGATCAAACCGGCCCCATACCACATCACAAATGCAATGGCACCAAACACACTAAAAATCATGAAACTCACAAAAGCACCTCTGTATCGTGCATTGCTAATAGCTGTTTCTACCACTCCAAAAATACTTTTGCGGTACCTACCCATTTCATGGGCTTCGCTGGTAAATGATTTGACAATAGAAATCCCTTGAAAGGTTTCTTGAACGATGGTACCACTTTCTGCCAATTGGTCTTGTGCCTTTCTCGACATTTTGCGAATACGCACCCCAAAAACTACCGCCACCACTGCAATTAAAGGCACCACGGCCAGCATCACTAAGGCCAATTCTGTACTGATCCAAAAGATAAAACTCAAGCCTATGATAAGGGTAAAAATACCTCTTAAAAATTCTGCTAGGGTGAAGGAAATGGCATCTTGAATTTGTGATAAATCGGCGCTGAGTCTATTACTTAAATCTCCCACGCGCTGATCTGCATAAAAGCTCATGGGCATGCTTAGAAGTTTGCCGTATAGGTCGGTACGCATATTAGCAAGCGATTTTTCACCTACCTCTGTAAGCAGGTAAATGCGCATAAAGGAGAAAATGGTTTGAACCGAA
>CAILJQ010000295.1 GCA_903834625.1 uncultured Bacteroidota bacterium | reverse complement strand
TTTTACCTCAACTATCAAAAAGCCATCTAAGGAATCATTGAAATTGGGGTCAACATTAAAGGAAACTATTTTTCCGTTTAATTTGAGGTACTTTTTAACCAAGATGGGGACTTTTAATTTTTGGTTGCCTTCAATTTCACCAATAAAGTTATCTAATAACTTGATGTCCTCTGAATGTTTTTGGAGCAACAGATTTTTACCTTCAGTTTTAGATTGGTAGTGGAATCGTTTTTTAGGTTCAATCCATTTAGCAATTTTATTGTCCCAATGATTGTGTCTTATATAGGCTACCAATAAGTCTTTGGATAAATTAGAGAAGCTATTGCTAATACTTACCGGACCAATCATATATAAAAAGCGCTCTTTGTTTGCTTTGATGTGTTCATGAATTCCTTTCCATAACAACATCAAACTGGCAGGCTTTCTTTGGTATTCGAGTGCAACAAATGACCTTCCCAACTCAATAGAATTGTATAACATAGGGTACATTTCTTTGCTCATTTTAAAAAGCTGACTCAGATAAAATCCCTTTACGCCAAACTTTTTGAAGAGCACATCTCCTTCACCCAATCGGTAGGAACCGGCAATTTTTTTATTTTCTTTGTCCCAAATGAAGAGGTGTTTATAAAACAAATCGTACTCATCGGTATCACAACTTAGGTTTGTTCCCTCTCCTACGCTTCTAAATACAATCTCACGCAAACGAGAAATCTCGCGCATGGTATGAGGTATCCATGAATGACTAGCAATGTGAACTTCCAAGTTATCGTAATCGAACATATGGGTTTTGGTTCGAACCGAATTGATTTCATTTTCTAAAATTGCGGGGTCAACAGCTGGAATGATTTCATCTGGTTTAGACAGCTTCCTTAAATTGAGTCGGAATTTTGCTTTAAAGGCAGTTTCTTCTGTTGCACCTAAGGCATAGGTTTTTGCCCTTAAGAAATCGAGTAACTTATCAGTTTCATAGTTCTGTAATTCCTTAAATGGAATAGGCTTCCCAATGCGCAATTTGATATTTGATTTGCTCTTGTTGAGCATTTCAGAAGGGAGTTTAATGGTTCTTAAATTGGGATGCAACAAGCCCATTAAATTAAAGGCAAGGCTGTTGTGACCAGAGAAATAAACTGGAATAACCTTCACCCCTGCTTTGGCTATAATTTTACCTACACCCGATTCCCATTTTTTGTCTCTTATCTTTAGGTTATTCAATTTTATGGCCGAAACTTCTCCGGCAGGGAATATGCCTAATGGTGATGTTTTGATGTGTTCTAATATTTGCTTCACACCCATGATGTTCATGCCCTTGTCGCCAATATTTTCGAAAGGGTTAACGGCTATAAAACACTCTGCTAGTTGGGGGATTTGTTTGAGTAGGTAATTGGCTACCATTTTATAATCTGGTCTGATCCTACTTATGATAGACAGTAAAATGATGCCATCAATTCCACCATAAGGATGGTTGGCTATTAATATAAAGGGCTCTGTTTTGGGAATATTGGCAATATCTGCTTCGCTTACATCGTAGCTCACACCAAAACCCTCAAGAATTTCATCTGCAAAGTCGAGCCCGCTTTTAGAACTGGCATTTGAATACGCCTCATTGATATTATCCAGCTTGAGGAGTTTCATGATAGCCGGGGCAAGCACTTTGAGCTTAACTTTTTCAAGTTTCAATGCTTTGGCTACATCTTCCTTGCTAATTAAATCGTTCATTCAGGAAATATTATGTAGGTAAAGATAGCCATTTGCAAGCGGTTTGCAAATGGCTATTGTGTTAATTAATCATCATTATCGTCTAATTCGGCGATATTTTTATCAATCATTTCTTCAATGATTTTCTTTTCTTTATCACTCAAAGTATTGCTCTCACGTGCTTTTTTCTTGAGTTGTTTGTACATTTCTTTTTTGCGCAATTCCATGGCAACCCATACCAAATAAGTTCTATCTTGTTTTTGGTAAACTTTTTCATCTTTCATGTGTGAACCAATTAAGGTGGTACTCATCACCTCTCTGGTTAACTGCTGAAACCTTGAGCCAAAATCGCCCAATTGGTTGTCTACATTGCGTTCATTGATATAATTTTCACTTACATTCTTGATTTCAGTTTCAACATTTGACGCAATTCTTTGGTTAGCTGTTAACATGGCTTTACTTCTGGCAGTTTCTAAATTCACACTTTCACCACTGGCTACCGATCTAAAATAACGGCGGTTGCTTTCGTAAGAGGAACCTTTAAATGGAGTCTTCACTTCTTTCATTCCATTTTTTGAACCACCACAACCAACTACCACTAACGCGATGGACATAAGTCCGATTAACATCTTTTTCATATTTCTAAGATTTTTCTTTTATGCCATGGAGAAATTTTCGTGCCACAATTTTATCAATGGGAAAAGTTAATAGATTCAGGTCGAAATTTTCAAGGGGAACCCAAAAAAAGCGGAGGATCTCTATTTTCCCATTCACCTCTATTTGTTGTTCTTCCAGTTGAACCTTTGCATTTGGGTCTTTCAACTCCACTTTATAATAAATGGCCATGAGTTGATCGCCCTTGTTGAAGGCACTGGGTTGAAAAAAATCTGTGGTATATAGGTGATCTGTTACTTCTACTTCTAAACCTGTTTCTTCCATAAACTCTCGTGCTAGGCAGGTTCTTGTTCCTTCTCCAAATTCTAATCCACCACCAGGAAATTTGGTAAACTCCAACTGAGGCATTTTTTCATGAACCAACAAAACTTCTTGTTGTTGGTTTATAAGAATGCCATATACACGAATGGTAAAGCGGTTAATCTGCACTGGCAAAACTTGAGAATTTCATACCTAGGTTCAAACCGACAAAAACAGGCGTTGCGGTATTGGGTGATTTACTTATAGAAAGTGGATTAAACCCTATTAAAGGTTGAAAGAAATACACTTTGTTTTTATTGGCTTTGTACTCAATGTTCAATCCTACTTGTACACTTAAGGCAAAAAAGTTTCCGGTAAATCCTGAGGAATCTAACTTGAATTTGCTTTCACCTTCTATAGAATAGCCAGGAATGCAATTAGCTTGGAGCTGGTGTTTCAATAAAAATTGCGGCGTAATTCCCGCAGAAAAATTGCTCACCCATTTAAAATCCCTGCTTCTACCTAAATAGGTATTTAA
>CAILJQ010000294.1 GCA_903834625.1 uncultured Bacteroidota bacterium | reverse complement strand
AATGGTACCATTTAGTCACAGAAGTGTGATTAGCAAACGTAGAAGTCTATCAGGTTCTGGCATTGGAGGCACCAAAGAAACGCAAGAGATGCTTGATTTTTGTGCTGAACACAATATTCATTCAGATGTAGAAATCATTGCATTATCGCAAATTAATGAGGCCTATGAGCGCATGCTTAAGAATGATATCAAATATAGGTTTGTTATAGACCTAAGCTTATAACCAACCTAGTTAGATTGTTGCAATTACCTTTAATTCTATAGCAATAGGTGTTGGAAGGCAATTGATCTCTAGCGTAGTTCTGCAAGGAGGATCAATGGCAAAGTATTCAGCCCATAATTTGTTGTAGGTTGGAAAATCATCTTTCATATTGGTTAGAAAAACGGTAACATCTACAATGTTTTCCCAAGAGCTGCCACTATCTTCGAGTATATTTTTGATATTGTTAAATACGGATCGACATTGTTTTTCAATATCATAACTTACAATTTTTCCATTGGCATCGAGCTCAACCCCAGGAATTATTTTTGTACCCTTTTCACGCGGACCTACCCCACTTAAAAACAATAAATTTCCAACCCTACGTGCATGTGGGTAGTGGCCTACTGGCTCTGGTGCTTTATTTGAATGAATGCTCATATACTCAAGATTTATCGGGTCGAAAATAACTAAAAAAGCGGTATTGAAATAATTTCACCAAAGGCTTCAATAAAAGGGTGTACCATTTGGGGGTTAAGCCGTTTATTTGCCATGCTTTCCTGTCTTCTATATTGGCTTTTAACCTATTCCACAAAGAGCGATTACTGGCGCCACCCGTTCGCATCATGACAAAAAATTTGGGGATATAATGTACTTTGATATTGTTCTTAAAAATCAAGCGCAACATGAGTTCATAATCTGCCGCACTTTTAAGCTGTGTATTAAACCCACCAAACCTATTATACACATCTCTTCGAGAGAAGAAGGCAGGGTGTGGCGGCATCCACCCATTGTAAAACTCTTTCTTCTGGTAATCGCCAGAATCCCATAAGCGAACAATCTTGTTTGGGTTCGAACCTTTTACATAATACAAGTTTGAATAAACTGCATCACATTGTGTTTGTTCAAATGCTTCTACTACCTGTGATAAAACCCAAGGATGTGCATAAAAATCATCAGAATGCAAGAGGGCAATTATCTCACCTGTTGCCATGGCAATACCTTTATTTAAAGCAAAGTAAACGCCTTCATCTGGTTCAGAAATAAACTTTGAAATCTTATCACCAAAGGACAAAACCGCCTCAACTGTTCCATCTTTTGAACCGCCATCTACCACAATATATTCAATATCTACATTTCGCTGTGATAATACTGAGTTAATGGCATCATGGATAGAGGCATGGTTAGAAAACACTACGGTAATAACAGATACTTTCATCAGTTATACCTCCTATTAATTGTGCTTCGAACCGTATCAAAAAACCAACCATATTTATTGAAATACTTGAAGGCAGAAACTATATGATATTTTAATAAGCGTAGATTTTTATAGGAGCCTTTTTCGTATTGATGAATGATACTTACTTCGGGGTAATACATGGTTTGAAATTGCATGTTAATCCTTCTGCTGAGGTCGGTATCTTCTAAATACATAAAAAATCTTTCATCAAAAACTCCAACAATGCGTAACACCTCTGTTCTTAACAACATGAAACAACCAGATAAATTAGGCACTTCCATGCTTTGGTTATAATCTTTATGTTTCAGTTCATACCTGTTCATCCGTTCCTTCAAATTTGCTGCAAGAAAACTTGGGATAAACCTTCGCATGATTAAATCAAAGGGTGTTGGAAAACGTTTACACAAATATTGAATCTCGCCACTTGGATATAAAACCTTAGGCATTAATAAGCCAATATTGGGGTGCTTATCAATATAATTCACCATGGCCAAAATGGTTTCCTCAGTAACCAAAATATCTGGGTTCAACACAACATGGTAATCTGACCAATTCAATAGTTTTCTGATGACTAAATTATGCCCTGAACCATAACCTAAATTTTTACCTGCTATGATATATTCTATCTTGCTATCAGGTGGTATTTGCGTTTGAAATTTATCAGTAGGAGAATTGTCAACTACAAATATTCGCGCATCTAATTTTACCTTTTGAATAGAATCAAGGAGTTCTGCAATTTGACTATAACTGTGTTTATAAATTACAAGAGAAAAACTAATTTTAATAGGTGGCGTCATGTATCAGGTAAATTTAATTATCTCAAAACAATCTTGAAAATTAAATCAACTAAAATCCGTTATTGATGAAAAATTGAGAGAGGTCCACTTTTTCTGTTGGATCCTCAATTTGATACAACTTCACCTCTCCTATATAACTAGCCCAAAGGGTGAATGTGCTTGGTGGACCAATGATATAATCAGTCTTTGAAAGTAGGTAATGATCAACTGCCACGCTGTTCTTAGATAGGCTTACTTGATTGGAAAATTGTTTTAAATATTCATTTAAATTTAAATCAGCATCATTGGTGAATAGGATGAATTTTGGCTTATGACCAAGAATATCTTGAATTTCATTCATTTTAGAGAGATAAACCTGGTCTGAATAATAATAGCGCCCTCCTTCAAAGCCTTTATAATCGCCTCTTCTGATATGGATTGCAACGATTTTTTGCTGGTCAAAATCTCGTTTCAACCAAGTTTGATCCAAACTAATTTTATCAAAATTGGGAGTAAACATCTTTTGATAAAGGTTTCTGTATTTTAAGGTTGTTTCTTTACTTCTAAAAAAAAAGCCGTAACAAAACGTGTGTTCAGATTCTTTGAAGACCTTCTTATATTGTTCTATTTTTTGTTCATCAATTAGGTTCAAACAGAACAATTTTGTAAGCAAACGCGAGGAAGAAAAAAGTTTAAGCCAAATGTTTTGCGGAAAACAAGGCTTGGTAATTGGAATCTGGGGATATACATCCTTAAACTCCTCCATATATACGTGGCTAAATACTAAATTATTTTCCCTACAGAAAGAATCTAAATGAATAAATTGAAATAACTTATTACTGGTTTGGCCATATGGTGTAGCTAAAATAATCATAAGGTACCATGGTTAAACCTTAGCAAACAAACCTAATAACATCTGTTTCAACCTGCATATGATAATTTGGATTACGGTTCAGCACATATTTTTCAAGGTTTGAAATGGTAGGATAATCGCCAGTACCATCAAAACAGCGGGCGTCATCAATTAAGATTACATGGTTTAATTTTTTTGCAGAAAAAATGGCATCCAATTCTTCGTAAATAGGACAGTCTTTATCGCCCTTAGAAGTAATACCTGCAGAATAGTGACCATCTAACCAAAACAAAGCAGGAGTTTCAATTGACTTCATGATTTCTGGTAAAACTTTACCGCTATCTCCTATTTTAATCTCAATGTGATTAAAATTCTTAAACCTTCTTCTGGCATTTAGCGCTAACTGTTCACCCAGTTCTATGGAAATTATTTTTGAAAATCTGTCTTTCTGAGCTTGAATCATGTCGCCCATATAAGTACCCGTTTCAATAAGGGTATCACATTTATATTTGCCTTGATAACTAGAAATAACCTTTTGTTTTGCCAAATGAGGTGGTGGTACAGGGCAATTATTTGCCAACCATTGGTTATAAAGCTTTTGGTTTAATCTTTTGATATGTATGTCCCAAATAAATTGAGGCAAAAACTTTTTAATTAATTCTTTCATCAAACAGGTTTTCTACCAACCTTTTCAGTAGTTGTAGCGTCAAATATATATAAATGGGAATAATACACAAAAATTAATCTTCTAGGTTCTTCCTGCCAATTTTTGATAAAGGCTTAAATAATTCCTACCCAAAATTCCAACGGAATAAGATGAAAGATATCTTTCATATGCTTGCTTAACCAAGGTACTTTTATCCAAAACGGCTTTATTTACTGCCTTTTGCATTGATTCCACGTTATCTAAATCAAAAAAACAAACTTCAGATTAAGCAAACATTTCCATAAAACTAGGAATCTTGGTACACGCAACAGGTACCCTGGCAACCACTGCCTCAACTAGTGCCATACCAAAACCTTCAGATCTTGAAGTGGCAACATACAAATCGAGGAGTTTGAGGTAACTCTTTGGATTTTCCTTATAACCTAAGAACCATACCCTATTCTCAACTCCCATTTCTTTGGCTAGCGCAACATAATATGCTTCATCTTCTCCATTGCCAATATGCAAATAAAACAAGTGAGGATTTTTGGATAACAGTAAAAATGTTTGTTCAATACCTTTAATTTTTCGAATGATAGCGAGGGAACCTATCAAGGTGAAATTTCTCTTTATCTCCGAAATTCTTTCTAGTTCAGGAACTTGAACCTCTTCTCCATCTTCAACCCCATTATGAATGGTAAGAACGTGATTATTCAACTTCTCCTTGCTATAAAATTCGGTCTGATCACTATTTATACAAACCACTGCATCCATTCTTGACAAGGCAAATTTCCACAAATTGCCAAAAAAACATTGGATGGGTTTGTTGTAAGAGTGAAGTAATACATCATCAATGTATTGGTGTAGGGTTGAAACCAAGGTTTTTTTCTTATATAACTTATGCCAAACCACATACAAATCTGGCCTTAGCATATGACAATGAATCAAATCAAATTTGGTAAAATCAGGCTGGTGAAAGAATGAAATTTGTGTAGTTTTCACCTCAAACTGCATGGCTACAA
Source organism: uncultured Bacteroidota bacterium (assembly GCA_903834625.1). GTDB lineage: Bacteria > Bacteroidota > Bacteroidia > UKL13-3 > UKL13-3 > B1. The sequence continues at coordinate 31,187 of CAILJQ010000294.1, read as the reverse complement.
TAGGGTCAAAATAGAACATTTCAAAATCAACCACATGGTTTAATGCCTTTGTGATATTTCTTGCTAAAATAATTGGCCCTTTGTGGTCTAACGAAGGCAAAATCATAGCCACCCTTAATTTTTGAGTATCTAAATTTTCCATTGTTATTTTACCATATTAAGGCGCATGAGAAACTTTAAAAGAAATTTACTTAACACCACAGGAGTAAAGGCAAGGCAAGCAGCTATAAACAATCTTAATTTTGAATGTAAGGCATAAATCCTGGCATCATAAAAAATAATCCGAGCATCCTTTAATGTTCCATTTTTAATATTCGACATTAAGGTCAAGAATAAATGTTTTGCGATAAAGGCCTTGTATTTTTTTGAGGCCTTCTGCCATTCTGTATTTTGTCCATAAATCTCCTCATACTTTTTTATAACAGGTAGTTCCTTTAGTAATTTATGAGGTATATCTGATCTGTTTTGTGCGTTTCTTTGGTAAACAGCTCCAATATAATTTCCAATCAAAACTTTTTTAAGCAGAAATATTTTAGCCCATAACAAAACATCTTCGCCATAGGTAATAGTTACATCAAATCCACCAACCTGCTCAAATACATGTTTTGGAATGCAAATAGTGTTGGTATGAATGGGCATGTCGGCCTTTATAAAACAATCAAAAAACTGGGATTCTGGGAACCAATAAGGTTTGGTTTGGGTAGAAATGGCCTCTGTATTTCTTTCCAGGCCATTGGTCTCAACAATTTTGTATGCATTGGAATATAAATTTGCCTCGGGAAAATGATCAATTAACTTTTTCAATTCCTCGAGGTGATGTGGCATCCATATATCATCTGCATCTATGAAACAAATATAATTGTATTGGGCGAGGCTTACTCCAAAATTTCGGGCAAACGAAACACCTTGTTTATTCTCATAAACCAATTTGATACGCTTATCTTGTATCTCCTCCTCTACCCGCTTCACACCAGCATCGGTAGAATTGTTATCTACCACAATTATCTCAAAATCTTCAAAAGATTGCGTAAGAATAGAACCAATACAAGAAACAACTGCGTCTGCTTTATTGAATAAAGGTACAATGACAGAAAACATATTATTTCAAATTAAGGTTTAACATGCGCATATTTGATCTTACGATAATAAGCATAAACCCATTTATTTTTTTGCAATACCCATAATAAAGCGAGCCTAAATCTTAGGATTATTTGATTGCTGTATAACAAAATATAATCTCGGTTTGAACCAAATTCTTTCACAATGATTTGATCTTCCCTGAACATTTTGCTAAAATTTCGGGTGCTGCCGGATATTCCTGAATCATCATATTCGGCCATGATACAATTGACATGCTTAAATTGATTTTCGTTTAAATGATTAGCAATTTTGGTAAGCCAATAGGCATCGGCCTTTATTTTAAATCTTTTATCATCAAACAAACCAAATTCAAGGAATAAACTTTTCTTACACAATAGCGATTGATGATTGAGTGTAAGTATACCAAACTTGAAATTTTCTTTGATGACAGGAGAATAATAAAAAGAAAAAGGGTTATTCCTACCAACAATTCTGGTATTTCCATAAATAACAGAAACCCCTTGTGCGCGATCATCTTCAAAAATTTCATTCAACAAATTTGCATGTTTAGGAATTTTGTCACCCATATTCATGAACCAAATCCATTCGCCAGAGGCTTGTTTAATCCCCTTGTTCATGGCATCATAGGGACCTTCATCTGCCTCAGAAACAAATAAATTAATCTTATCTCCATAGCGCTGAACTATTTCTCGGGTATTATCGGTAGAAAGGTTGTCTACAATAATCAATTCAAGGTTTGGGTAATTTAAATTCAGGATGCTATCAATGGTCTCATTCATCACAAAACCTGAATTATACGAAACGGATATTACCGTAACCAAAGGAAGTTGTAATTTATTAGAAACGCTCATTCAAATTTGTTATTGATAGAAACTGCACCATTGTAAAATAACAAAAATACGCTATGATTTATAACTATATGTTGAGTTACTTTAACCAAACTCCCGTTGCTTTCTGATTGATAATTTTAAGGTATTGGAGGGGGCCAATAATTGCGCCAGGCAACAAACATATAAGGTTAGATATAATTACCCCACTCATGCCAAGCCCGTCTATTCTGCATAATATGATGGATAATGGAATGCTAAAAACGCCCGTAATTAAAGTCCACACCAATTGCAATCGGATTGCTCCAACTCCGTTTAGGAAATAAGAGAATATAGAATTAAAGGCATTTATCAACACAAAAAATGCATATAACCAAACCAAGGAAGGGTTAATTAATTCCAAATCGCCTACCCATAATTTAGAAATGTCCTTGAAAAAAACTACCATCAAAATCAATACAAAAAATAAACCTGACCAAACAAGAAGCAAGCGTTTGATAGAAACCTTAACCCAGTTGAAATCTTTCTTGAAATAGGCCTCTGCAAACCCCGACCAAAATGGACCAATTACCAAGATAAATCCCATGATAGGGATAGAAAAATATTTACTTAATACTGAAAATTCTGCAACAGATTCTTGCCCAAAAAACTGTGCAATAAAAAGGTTGTTACCCGTAAAGGTTACCAACACGGCAACTTGAATGATGAAAAACTGCGCACCTTTACCAAACAGTTCTTTTACCAAACTTAAATCTACCAACTTAATAGATGGCCGATATGGCTTTAAATTTCCAAATCCAAAAAAATAAAATGTGGCAAAAAAAGTAATGGAAACAGATGTTACCGATGAAATAACTGCAATTAAAAAAAAGGATTTGATATTGTTCTGAAGCATAAAATATGCAAAACTAATGATGATAACTTGGCTTATAAACTCCAAAATCATTCCTTTAGAAAATTGCTGGTTTGCTACCAGGGTAGTATTGAGTACGGTTAGGGCTAACTTAAATGCAAATGATAGAAAAACTACTTGTATAACCCAATTAAAAGTAGGGACAGTTAGTGTGTCAAAATTTAAAATTGATTGCCAATTTAAGTAGGGCAATGCTCCTTCAAAACAAACAATAAATAGAAGTGAAATGACCAATAGAATCGCATAAATGGTACTTACATATTTCTTGGCCAATAAAAAATTTTCTTCAACTACAGCTCTGGTAAATAAATTTTTAAATCCATTGCTTAAGCCGATATCTAAAAAATAAAACCAATTTATCATGGTAGATAAAGTATTCCATACTCCAAATTCTGATTTGGTTAACATTTTCAGAAAAATGGGTACTAACAAAATGGAGATAATTGCGGTTCCTCCTTTGGTAAAAAAAGAGAGAAACACATTCATCAACATTACCCATGTCCGATTGTTGTTGTTGTTCTTATAATATGTATTAATTAACTGAAGCAATTTGTGTTATAGTATTAAATCCATGGTTTTCAATTTCAGGCTTTTCATCATACCACCAGGTAGTATCAATATAAAAAAACACAAAAAATATCAATGCGTAGTACATGGCATTAGGTTGAAAGAAAAAATGAATAAAAACAGAAAAGTAAATCAACTTTACTTTTGCGCTACTAGCCCTAAAAAAGCTCAATAAAAATAGGTAAAAAATGGGGAGGCTAAAAATTGCATATTGGGCAAACAAATAAACAATTCCATTATGCGGTTCATAGGCATCGGTCTCATGCGCCCATCTGCTGTTAAAGTTTAAACTACCAGGACCATACAAATAATAATTGCCAGCCATAAATTCAAATGCCTTAAAAATGGAATTAGTTCGGTCAATATTACTTTGGGCAGACTTAGGATTGGTTGCATTGTTGATGGTTCGGGCTATGGAAGAAGAGCTGTTGGTTTCAAGGTAGGTTAAGATATCATTCTTGAAAGTAAAGAAAACCAGAAATAAACCCAAGGAGATTGAAAAAATCCATATTATTTTTTTCATACTAACATGCTCAAAAAACTTGGCCAGAGCAATAATAAAAAGGATAAGCATTCCTTGCCTAGAACCACTGGCATCAGACAAATAAACAACCAAAATAGCGAGCAGAATTAACCCTATTTTTTTGAACAAGCCACTTTGATTATACCTTGCCCAAAATATTACCAATAAAAAAATTAGTATGCTGCAGGCATAGGTATTAGCATCTATCAATGATCCACCAATTCTACCAAAGTTACGTTTATCTACATTTGAAGATAACAACAAAGAAAACCCAAAAGGTTCAATCAATTCAAATATACCTTCTATGGCCAACACAAGGATTGAAATAAAAGATACTTTAACAAACCAAGTATTGATTTCTTCCTTATTGTTATACAATAAGAACGTCCAACTAAAATAAAATGCATACATGAAAACCCTTACCAAATCATTGGGTAAGGGACGACTGTTATTCACAAAAAAATCAACTACAAATAGGAATAAGGAGAAAAAAAAATAACAGAGAACCATCCAATTGTTTGTTAACAATTGCACTGATTTAAAGTCGAAATTTTTAATGGTATAAAAAATAGAAACCAGTAGGCTAAAACCTATAACATAAAGATAAGGAATTTTAGTTATTCCTGTAAGCAGGTAAAGGTTTGTTAATAATGAAACGCCAATACCAATGTTTAATATTTTTTCAATCCTTGCTAGCACAGTTATGATATATAACTAAAAACTTAATAATTCTGGATTTTTTCTAATAAACATAATGGTTTGAAAAAACATAGTAAGTAAACCAAAGCCAATCAAACCCAAAAAGCCATGAAGCATTTTTGATTTTTTCTTCACTTCAAGTGGCAACATGGGTTCGTCTATTAGTTGGAAAACTGGTTTCTCTTGTTCAAGGTTAAACTTGGCAATTTCTTTATTCTTCAATACCTCAGCATACATCAAATTAACAATTTCTAGATCGCGTAACAGTCGCTTCTCCCTTATCTTACCTTCATATTTGATGACATTGAAACCCTCATCTAAGGCTAAAGCTGATTCACTTTCTAATTCTTGCAAAACATTTTTCAATGAATCTTCTCTTTTACAAATTAAATCATAGTTCTTTTGAAGCGACTTGGTTACTGCCTCTGTATAAAAAACAGATAACTTTGAATAAATGGCAAGAGGAAGTTCTTTACAAACTTTTTCATCAAAATCTTCAAAATTCACGAGCATGATTCCACTATTGGTAACCCCAACAAAACTTGAAGTTTTCTTTTTGTAAGATTCAACCAATAACTTATTCGAAAGAATAATTCCATTGATTAGCGAGCCAAGAATTTTGTTTTCAGCATAACTTAAGTTTTGAATAGTTTTAGCAGTAAATTTATCAAACTTTGCCAATGAAGTATCCCTGGCAAATGTTTCTTTTAAGCCTTTATCTTCAATCATCTTGTCTGCTATACACATTTGATCATCGTATGGTGACAAAATGGCTTCTCCCAAAATTTTATTTGTTGTTGACAAATAAAACACCCTATCCTCGGTAACTGTTGGACTTATTTGAGATAGGCCAAATTGACTTGCAATAGCGCTTAATGGATTAGAGGAAGCAGACTTAGATTCATTTATCATAAAAACCAAGCGGGCATTGTATGATTTTTTTGCATTCCATGCATATAAATATCCCAATACTAGACCTACAAAACCAAAAATTAAAAATGTAGTTCGCTTATTCCACAAATGGTTAAAATAATCTTTTAACCATTGTGGCAATGCTGTTTTTATGCCCTGCTTAGCAATGTTTGACATATCTTACTTGATTAATGTAGCCACAATTACCAACAAACTAGTTAAACTGGTGGCAATTGTAACCACCTCTATGGCGCTCACCAACTTTTTCTCCTCTTTACTTGGGATAACAATTTCCGACCCTGGTTTTACTTTAGGGTAGTATTTAAAAAAGATAAAATTCTTGGTATCCTTGGCAGTACCATTGGCATAAACAATATAGGCTCTTTTCTTCAAGGCTTTTGAGCTGAAGCCTCCTGCACTTGATACATAACTTCTAAAACCATTTCCTTGCTCAAAACGTAAACGCACGGGATATAATACTTGCCCACTTACCAATACCGTTTGGTTCATGGCTGGAATCTCTAAAATATCATCCTCACTTAAGAATATATCCTCCTTTGATCCTGGTTTGCGCATGATTTTCACCAAATCAATTCCAACAATATCACTGGTGCGCTTCATTTCTTTATCAATTTCTTCACCCAATTTAAGGGTATCCTTACTCAATTTTTTTAAGGCTTCTAATTTATTTTCCTTCACGATATTGTCTTGAGAGGTATTTTTCCTACTTCTAATTAAAATTGCTCCACCAGCAAATCCATTGGCTGTAAGTCCGCCTGCTCTTTTAACCAGATCCGATATTCTTTCATTTCCTCTCGACAAAACATAGGTTCCAGGAAATAAAACTTCACCATTTACCTGAATCTGCTTTTGCTCTTGGTAACCTGGTAAATTAAAAATGGTTACCACATCATTAGGTTCCAAAACAAAATTTTCTGAACCCAATTTCAAGTCCCGGCTTACTGAATGTTTGGAAACCTTTGATATTTCGGCATTGGGGTTGTTTTTATCTATATCAAAACTTCGCCTAGCCACCTGAACATTATCAGTGGAAGCAGATTCTAATAATCCTCCAGCCAACACAATCAAATCTTCAATACGCATATTGGCTGCATAGGGGTATAAGCCAGGATTTTTTACTGAACCACTTATGAGCACATCTTTTTTACCAGACATTTCTAACGAAGAAGCCACGGTAACTTTGTCTTCTCGTTTGAGGTCAACATCTGCTTTTCCGGTAACTATATCGGATAAATTCACAGCTATTATTTCCAAACTATTGTCATCCTTTTTGCGGAGAATAGTTGCTCTCGACATGAATGCATCTTCTTTCAAACCATCTGCATGAGAAACCAAAAGGCTCAATTTGTTATTCCCTTCTAAGGCAAAATAACCCGGTCTAAAAACTGCTCCAGCAATTTCTACTCTATTTTCATATCGGTTCAGAACGGAATCAATTTCAAACCTGTCACCATTCCTTGGAATAAATGTAATAAAGGCCGCTTTTTCTACATCTGCAACGCTCTTTTGAGAACCTGTATTTCTTGATACTTTGATTCTTCCATCATAAGCATTGGGCGAAAAACCTCCTGCAAAAACGATTAACTGACCCAAATTTTCTTTACCGGTCATTTCAAAAAAACCTTCACGCTTTACAAAACCGCGAACCTCAACCCTATGCTCGTATGCCTCAACTTTAATTACATCTTGATCTTTCAATGGAACGTTACCCTTGCTATTGCCATTAATCAAGAAATCATACATGTCAATTTTAGCAATTACCTTATTGCCACGAATCAATTTTATATTTCTGAAAGAACCATTTAAATTAGGACCACCAGAAGCGTATAAGCCATTAAAAACAGTGGCTAAAGAGGGCAAAGAATAAGTACCTGGTAAATTAACCTCACCCAATATTGTAACTCTAATGCTTCTAATTTTGCCAAGGTTAACAGAAACAGAGGTCTCACCGCTTGCTATCCTTGGGTATATTTTTACCAACTGACCTCTCAATTTACTTTGTGCCTGTTCTACTGTTAAGCCAGCTACTTGTACTGGACCAAAATTTGGGATACGGATATGTCCTTCTGGACTTACCTTTAATTGATAACTCTGCTCACTAAAACCAAAAATATCTACCAATAGCTCATCGCCTGGGCCTAATTGATAATTCATAGGCGTGGCCATATTGATATTTGGCTCAAAACTCAATTTGGGATTATTGAAGAGCTCGGCACCAAAAATTCTTGGGACCAATAAGTCAAAAGGATTGGCATCTTTGCTGTCTGAACCCAGGTCGAATTCACGTTTAGCATTCTCAGACTTATTTGTTGAGATAGCCTCGAAACCCTTATTTCCGGTTAAAATTTGAATTCTTTCTTTCAGACGAGCCAATTCAGCTGATGGTAAATTCCTGCTTAACAACTCTTTGTCCATATCTACCTCAGAGTATCCTTTGCTTCTATATTGACGTATGAAGCTGATAATTTGATCATCGGAGAGTTCCTCTACGCGCAATTGCGAAAGGTTTTGCACCCTAGGAGCAAGTGTTTGTGCATTGGCAAACCCAGAAAGGGTCAGCAAAAAAACGATTACAAGTTTCTGCAATGCCTTAAAGCCAAAACTGCCTCTCAAATCCTTCCAATTGTTTCTGTTCATTCAGTTAAAATTTCGTTGAGAATGGCGCAAATTAAGGAATTTAGTCAAAATTACCCCAAATTTCTGAGCCACAAGCAACTTTTCATCAATATTCACTCACTTGGTTTATATTCGTGCGCCCAAAAATTAACGCAAGTGACTTAACGAAATTTGTGTTTTACTAATTGCCATACCAAATGACTTTAAAAAATATTGTTCTCTCACTTCTTTGCTCACTTACTAGCTTTCTTTCCATAGCACAAACTGGAGAAATTAGAGGCTTTGTGTTCGACAAAGAAACTGGAGAACCAATGATCTTTACCAATGTGGTAATAAAAGAGTTAATGTTGGGTAAATCAACTGATGCCAATGGCTTTTACACCCTTTCTAAAGTGAAGCCTGGCAATTATACTTTAATGTCGTTTGGGTTAGGTTACGATACAGCTTTTGCCAAGGTAGTTTTAAATGAAGGCAGAATTGTTACCCAAAACCTATACTTAAGAGCCAAAAAGTTTGAACTTAACACCATTGAAATTAAAGCCGACAGGCAGAAGGTGAAAGAGAATGTAAATATTTCTACCAATGTCATTACCCAAAAAGAACTCAAACAGTTGCCTACTTTTGGTGGAGAGCCAGATTTGGTTCAGTACTTACAAGTATTGCCTGGAGTAACCTTTAGCGGTGATCAAGGTGGACAGCTTTACATCAGAGGAGGTCCGCCTGTAATGAATAAAGTTATGCTCGATGGTATGATTGTTTACAACCCTTTTCACAGCATTGGGTTGTTTTCTGTGTTTGATGCAGATATCATTAGAAATGCAGATGTTTCTTCGGGTGGGTTTAATGCCCAATATGGCGGAAGAATCAGTGGAATTATAGACGTAAGTACTAGAGAAGGAGATAAGAAAAAATTCTCAGGGAAGTTTTCGGCCAATCCTATTACTGCCAAAATATTGTTAGAGGGTCCTATTCGCAAATTCACCGAGGATGGAGGGAGCTCATCTTATGTGGTATCATACAAAACATCTTACTTAGACAAAACATCTAAGTTGATTTACCAATATGCAGATAAAGTTAACGCTTTGCCTTATACTTTTAACGATGTGTATGCCAAAATTTCAAACGTCTCACCAAATGGTAGTAGGTTAAATCTTTTTGGGTTTCACTTCGACGACAACACCAATTACCCATTCAACCAATACAAATGGGTTTCAAATGGAGTTGGTGGGAATATGCTCATCATTCCTGATGGTTCAAATACAGTAATCAATGCAAATGTGGGTTACTCTAATTATAAAATGAACCAATTCAGTTTGGATAATTTACCAAGAGAAAGCAGTATTTCAAGTTTTAATGCAGCTATCAATTTCACCAACTTTATTGGAAAGGATGACATCAAATATGGCTTTGAAGCACTAGGATTTTCAACCAATTTTAATTATACCAATGGGGTTGGAAGAGTGCTTTCCCAAGACGACAATTCTACCGAAATTCATGGCTTCATTAAATACCGTAAAGTATGGAAAAGACTGATAATTGAGCCAGGTATTAGAGCCATTTACTATGCTTCTTTATCTGAGGGTAGTTTTGAACCAAGGTTAGGAATGAAATATAACCTTAGCAGCAACATAAGACTTAAATTAGCTGCAGGAACTTACTCACAGAATTTAATGGGTGCAGTGAGCGATCAAGATGTGGTGAATTTGTTTTATGGCTTCTTATCTAGTCCGAGCAAAGTAAATAGCGATAAGCGCCGCCAAACGGCAGAGCACGCAGTGTTAGGAGCTGAAATAGATTTGGGTAAAAACTTTGAATTGAACATAGAAGGTTTTATCAAAAATTTCAGTCAAATAACCAATATCAACCGTGATAAGATTTACGATGATAACCAAGCCAATCAAAGTAAACCTTATTACCAACGTGGAGATGTAATCAAAGAAACAGGTAAAGCATATGGTGGTGATGCCAGGTTAAAATATGAGCATAAAGACATTTATGTTTGGGCAGTATATTCATTAACTTTTGTCACCAGGAATGATGGAAGAAGGGATTATACGCCTCACTTCGACCGCAGGCACAATCTAAACCTTGTATTCACTTATGGATTTGGTAAACAAAAAAGTTGGAACCTTAACACCAGATGGAACTTTGGTTCAGGCTTTCCTTTCACTCAAACCCAAGGTTTTTACGAAATGTTGAATTTTAACAATGGTGTGGGAACTAATGTGAACAATCAAAATGGAAACTTAGGCGTGTATTTTACCGACGTAAACAATGGAAGGTTGCCTTATTTCCATAGATTAGACGCTTCCCTCTCAAAGAAATTTAAGATAAAGAAACACCAAACAATTAGTGTAATTGCAGCTGCTACAAATATTTATAATAGGGAAAATATATTCTTCTTCGATCGTTTAAATTACAGAAGAATAAACCAGTTGCCAATTATGCCAACCTTAGGGTTTAACTATACTTTTTAAAGTAGAATCTGCTGCAGGCCTCACATAAAAAATAAAGCCTCCCTCCCGCTTTAGTTCAATCATAGAGCTATTCACATGATCTTGTGTGTTATTACAATGCACGCTAAAATACGCATCCTTATCAGTTTGCCCAGACAATAACCATTGGGTATTGCTTGCATTGGAATTGGTGTGTTGAGGTGTCCTGCTATAAAAATATTGCGCATAACTTTTATATCCTAGGGTTTCAACATACACATCCTTTGCTTGTAGTGATTCAAAAAATTGAATAGCAGGACCTTGGGAATACCTTTCTATTTTTGGCGCAAACAAAACCAGCAGACATGGAATAACAAAGGAGTTAAAAATCAAAAATCTTAGTCCTGCAGTATATAATTGCTTTCTAAACATCATTACCACATAATATAAAACCATGGTCAACAATAGAATACCCAAAACTCCTTCGTAGCCTAGCCAATTGCCCTCAACCATTAAAGAGGCTTTAGCAAATTCATCTTTGATATAAGGTAATAACTCTGATTTAAAATAATCAACCTCGGGCAAAACAATGAATATGGTAGAAAGTATTATACCAATTGTACCAAACAAAATAATTTGAAAGCTATAACATTTAAGCTTTGCCTCTTGCCATTGATCCATAAATTGAGCAGCCAAAAAGGTAAGTGGCAGGTAACACAAAGAACTGTAGTGAACAATTTTGGTTTCAACAATGCTGAAAAGAATCAATACCACCCAAAACAACAATAGCATAAAATTAATGAGAACTTGTTTCTCACTTCCAAACTCCAGCAAATTGCGTTTAAAAAGCATAGGCATAGCAAACACGGAAGCCGGAAAGCAACCCAAAAGCAGAACAACTGGATGGTAATAGAAAGGTTGACCATGACCAGCTACAGGATTTACAAACAAGTCGATTTGGTATTTAATAAACTCAAGTAAAAATTTCGGCCCATTTTGTAAAGTTTCAGGCCCGAACCAAAGTGCACTCACTCCTAAAGCCGAAAGCACAACATATAACAAATGTTGGTATTCAAAAAAACGCTTGAATTTTTGTAAAGACCAATAAATAAAGAAGCACAATAATGTTACCAAGACTGCTACTGGGCCTTTGGTAATAATCGCAAAACCAAGGAAGGTTCCCATTATTACCGCATGTTTAGCTGTTGGGTTCAGCACGTATAAAAACATTCGATAGATGGCTGCAAAAATAAATAGATTATACAAGGGATCGATGATACCTGTTTTATAATACAAATGAGGTGTTAAAGAACCGGTAATCATTAAAACCCAGAGCAAAGCTAAGCGTGTAGAAAACCATTTTTTTCCTATTTGAAAGACAAAAAGTAATGTAACAATTCCCACAATTGCATTTGGAAGTCTTGCAGCAAATTCATTCACACCAAATAGCTTCATGCTAAGCGCTTGCAACCAAAAGAACAAGGGAGGTTTCTCCATAAATGGAAGGAAATTTATGGTTACTCGTTGGTAGTTTCCACTCACAAGCATTTCCCTTGCAGACTCAGCAAAATTTACCTCATCCCAATCAAATAAATGCACCGAACCTAAAAATGGAATAAACAACAATATTCCCCAAAGGGCCACAAAATAAGTATCGTATTTCTGAATGACGTTTCTCATGTGTTTTATTTATTTCCAATAAAATTCAATTTTCCCTTAAGGTATAATTGAAAATAAACCCAATAAGCAGTGGCAATTCCAATGAAAGAGCCTGCCATGGTATCTCTTAGAAAATGTTGCAAAAGGTAAATACGAGTAAAAGCTACAAAAATGGCGAAGCCCAAAAATAATAAAGGGTTAACCTTTTCTCTAAGGTACAATGAGAGTCCGGCAAAAACCGCAAAGGCGGCGGTGGTATGTCCAGACGGGAAACTATTTGCATAAGTAATCTCAGCTCCTGGAACAATTAAAACATCTGTTAAGCCTGCTTCCCTTATGAACCAAAGTGGCCTATGCCAATTGGTAAAAATAGTATGCTTTAATAGTTGAGTAATCCCAGATGACAACAAATACATTAATAACAACCCAAGAGCCATTCTAGGGGAAAAGAAATATAGAATAATGCACGAACCAACAATAACCCATCCGTCTCCTAGATAGGTACCCATTAAGCACAGTGAATCGAGTACTGTATTCCCAAGTCCTCTAATGTATATTGAAATGGCTAACTGAGAATAGAACAATTGAACTAAACCCACTAGCAATAGCATAAGGCCATAACTCCAAAGAAAAGAATCTCGTTTGAGCTGCATCTTGAGGCAATATTAAAACAAAAATGCAAATCTTTTGGATTTGCATTTCTGAAATTGCTTAATCGCAACCAAACTTAATCTTAGGTTGATCGGTTGTTCGATCTGCCGAAGATGTATAATTCTTCCTTCGCACAGTACATTCAATTTCTTTTGGTTTAAATGTAGGTGAGAAGCCAAAAAACATTGAAGGCAATATTGTCAAATAAAACTTTCCTGTGGTTTCATCTTTTGTCATTTCTAATTTTTGGTTGCTTCCAGATTCAAAAAAAGTTGAAGGCTGATAAACTACTGCCAATCCTGTAGCCGTATCTGTACCACTTACTTTAATCCACAAATAAGCATCACCAGAAGCTAAGTCTTTCATGCCTATATTAGTATCTACTGGATTATCGTAGTAAAGGGTGGTAATCTCGTTAGGCAACAAAACGGCAGGAACTTGATAAATATAACCCCTTGTTAATTTAGGTGGTGTAATAGTAATTTTCAAATCTTCTGTTTTCAAATCTGGATCACCATACCCCCCACCATCTTTTGGTTTTACTAAGAAGTTAATTCCTTTGCTATAAACTTCAGTTGCTTCTACTTCATAAAACTCTGTTGGTGTCATTTCATAATACCAAACCTTTGGACCTTTGGATTCGTCCTTTTTCATCACCAAAATGTCGTTAGAACTTTTCCAAGGCTTATCACCTGTTCCATTTCCTTTAGGGGTACCAACAGCAAACTCCTTAGGTGACCATGTCCAAATATAAAATGGACCCGGTAAATCTTTACAACTGGTATTGGTGGTTTTATCTAAATCAACATATAACCTTACAGGTTGTGTCACATCTGGATTTTCTGGTTCAATCCAAGCTGCCTGACCCATAACAGCACTGCTGATAAAGGCCAAAAAAATACTATATACTAATTTTTTCATTTCCTTAATTATTTACGGGTAAATTCTAAATTATAACTCATTACCCAAGTGGCTTTTCCTTTGCAACTGTGTGTAATTTCTTTAGACAAACGAAGGTTATCTTGTGGACGAATAGGTCCATTTAATTTTAAATCAAAGGAAGTTCCACCTGTAGGCATAAAGGTAATTTTGCTAGGATATTCTTGGTCATCGAACTTCCATGTACCTGTTGCTCCACCAAAGAAATTGAAAGACAAACCGGCAGTGTCTACAGTGTATGTAGTATCACTAAAAGAGATATTAGGTAGTTTTCCTGCTTTGGTAAAGAATCCTGTAATGTTCGCCGATTCTTTAGTCAATGACTGTTCATCTACCTGAACAGCTTTGCTTAATTCCCAACTTGCTTTCACTCCCTCGATTTTGCTAGCAATCATGCCTATTTCTTTCACATCTTTTTTGCATGCACCTAGCATGAAAAAAGCTATTGTAATTAATACTGTTGTATTTTTCATAGTTAATTTCATTATTCACATCCTCCTTCGGCGTTAAATTCAAACACACTGGTGTTTTCACTTACTGGAAATTGCAATGCCAATCCTGGGCAATTCCATTTTGATGTTCTAATCATTACAGAACCTGAACCACTTGGATCTTCTTTGGCGCCAATTCTTTTTAAATCTTGAACACGAATGCCTTCGCATGGAAATTCTAACCTTCTTTGTTTTCTAGCCATGGCAATAACATCTGCTGCAGGTGTATTGCTTGGTAAGTTTTTATTACTCGAACCATATGCGCGTTGCATAATATCATTTACATCCCCAATGGCCGTGGTTAAATCTGAATTGAGTATAGCCAAAGCCTCTGCTCTCATTAGCTTCAATTGACTTAAATAACTAATAGGATTGCTTAAAAAATCTGAATTGAACTTGGTGATTCCATAAGTTTCTGAAGCATCACCTGCATTAAAGATTAAATAGAATTTAGATCTTTTGTCTGCCGTATCTGCAGTAGCCTCTAAATACATTGATTTAGAAAGTCTATTTGGTGATGGGTTAGATGGATTTACGATTCTAAAATTGTTGATATAGGTGGCGGCTCTATTATCTGCAACACCTGTACTTACAAAGCTAAAAATATTTTCGCTTGAACTCAAAGCATTATCAAATCTATTAAGAGTGCTGTCCATTTGATATTGTGGAATAAGATCGTTGCAAATGCTTTTTACATTTTCATAATCATTCATTTGGAAATGCACCTTTGCCTTTAATGCCTTAGCAGCATTCATGGTTGCATAATTGCCATTTGCTGCAGGAAGGTTTGCAATTGCTTCATTTAAATCTTCCAAAATAAAAGCATACACTTCTGCAACTGTTGCACGAGCCTTTGGCGTGGTATCAACAGTTTTGCGAATAACTACTCCAGGATGTGTATTATTAGCTGAATATCCATAGGGTTGGGCCCAAATGCGAACCAAATCAAAATACAACATGGCTCTCAAATATTTAACCTCACCAATGGTTTTGGTTTTGAACTCGGCTGTTACATCAATGGTTCCGTCATCTAATTTCTTCAATAAGAAATTCAACCTGAAAATCACATTATATAAATCGCCATAAAGACCACCAACATCTGAATTAAAAAAGTTAGTGGTATGCTGATAAACGGGAACGGTAAATCCACTTTGTGGTTTCTCCAAATTATCCCCCATCAACTCGTTAAAAAACTGAACCCTACCATTGTAATGATTTGCCATTGCATCATAACAAGCATTTAAAATATTGTTAAGATCGGCTTGGGTTTTAACGGCATCACTCTCCAATTGTTGACCTTCAGGTGTTATCTCTAGCCATTTCCTGCAAGAGCCTAAAGTAAACAACATCATTCCTATTATTAATATCTTCTTCATAATTAATTCTCTCTAATTTTATTAAAACTCAATGGATACCTGAACACTAAATGTTTTCTCTTGTGGAGGAGTTAAATAAGTGATGTTTTGTGACCCCATGTTTCTTGAACTATTTAAATCGCCGGGGCTACCACCTTCAGAATCTCTACCAATCTCAGGATCTAATCCATCATAATTGGTAATAGTAATAATATTGGTTGCAATACCAACTATACGCATGCTGGTTAAGTGCATTTTCTTACATGCTTTAGGAGTCATATTGTATCCAATGCTTAAGTTTCTCAAACGTGCATAACTTCCATCTTTCAACCAAAGCGTGGTATTACTCCACTCATCTGGTAAGTTATAGGTTCTGTAATCGCGTGTTAATTTCGGAAACCTAGTAACATCACCTGGTTTTTGCCAACGATCAAAAACACGCTCATCCATGTTCCAATCTGTGATTAAAGAGGCTTGACGCTTTTGCGAAGACTCATAGATATTTGAGCCAATACTAAAGATAATTAGCACGCTCATATCCCATTGTTTGTAACGGAAGGTATTGGTTAATCCGCCAATAGCATCAGGAATAATTTTTCCAACTGCTACACGATTTTTATTATCATATAAATTGGTTTCATTGCCGTTTTTATCCAAGTAAATCGGCAACCCTGTATTTGGGTCAACCCTCGACCAACGGATTAAGTAGTTGGTACCAACAGGCCTTCCAACAACTACACGTGTATCATTGGTTCCTCCACTTACTGCATCTTCTGTATAAACACCTAAGCTAGTAATTTCATTAAAGTTTCTAGCAACGTTAAAATTGGTTGTCCATTGAAAATCTTTGGTTACAATATTTCTTGATTTGAAACTGAACTCTAACCCTTGGTTCAAAATACCACCAACATTATCCCAATATTGAGAGAAACCGATAGATTGAGGTATAGTTAAATACATCAATACATCTGTTGTTACCTTCTTATAATAGTCTAATTCAACAGTTAACCTATCTTTAAAAAAACCAGCTTCAACGGCCACATCGTAGTTATCTGAAGTCTCCCAATGGATGTTTGCATTCTCCAATTTTAACGGAAACAAAGTTGGATTTCCATTATATGTAATGTTGTTGCTAGTTGCAGAATAAGTAGCAAAACGTGCATTATCAGGAATATTTGCGTTACCAGATTTACCCCAACCAGCTCTTAACTTTAGGAATGAAAGTGTTTTGTTATTCTTCATGAACTCTTCTTCACTCACTACCCAAGAACCAGAGAATGAAGGAAAGTTGGCCCAACGATAGTTGCTACCAAACCTTGATGAAGCGTCTGTTCTGAATACAGCTTGAACAAAATACTTTTGTTTGTAATTGTAGGTTGCCCTTGTAAAATAACTTAAGAACGCCCAATTAGTTCCGGGTTGTGATAAATACCTTGCATTTAAATATTTTGAAGGATTATCTGAGAACAAGCCCGGCACATTGGTTGAATCTGCTGATCTACGCAATGTGTTTGCACGCTGAAATTCATTACCAACCATTACCTGCAAGTTGTGGTTCTCTTTGTATGTTTTTAAATAAGTTGCAGTAATGTAATAGTTGAAGTTTTTGATAAAGGCCATTCCTCTATATGCGTCTCCATCATTTTTGTTACCAGTAATTTCAGATGACCTCCATTGGTCATCAGCCTGATTCATGTAATCATAGCTTGTCTGACCTTGAATAACAACATCCTTGATAGGTGTTAGGGTTAGGTTCAGACCGTTTAATGCTCTCAACTCTTCTGTTTTCCAGAGCATGTTCTCCATGTTTCTAACTGGATTATTACCTGCACGATACCAAGTACCGTCTGCATTGTATTCTGGATAGATAGGCAATGCGGTACTCATTGCGGCACCTAAACCACCAGACCAAGCTGCGTTTACGCGGTTATTTAAACCTCTGCTGATGGCACTATTTACACCTATTTTCAACCATTGGGTTGCGTTGTAATCCATGTTTAACCTACCTGAGGTTCTCACAAAAGAGTTACCAACTAAATAAGAGCCATTGTAATCATGAGAAAGATTGATGAATGTATTTAATTTTTCACCACCACGAGTGGCAGAAAAGTTCATTCCATATTTACTACCTGTTTGAATGGTTTTATCTACCCAATCTGTGTTGGTAGCCAATGCTTGGGCGTGAGTGATACCTCCCGGAAGTGGCGCGATACCTGAATGTCCGTCGTTTTCCCATGCTTCTTGATTTAATTGCATCCATTGTGCGCTGTTCAACATTTTTGGCTTAGCTGTTGGCATTGAAACACCAGCTTTTAATTGAGCACCAAATTTCCAGCCCTTTCCTTTTCCACGTTTGGTGGTAATTAAGATAACGCCATTTGCCCCTCGAGATCCGTAGATAGCATTCGCTGCTGCATCTTTTAATACCTCTACACTTTCAATGTCATCTGGATTTAAGGTAGCCAAAGGATTATTATTCATACCACCCGAGTTACCCAAAATAAAATAGTCTTGGGTTACTGGAATTCCATCAACTACGTATAATGGGTCACCACCTGCACTAATTGAGGAGATACCTCGTATACGAATTATTGATGCAGAACCTGCCAATCCACTACCAACTGTTACTTGAACACCAGGAGCTTTTCCCTGCATGGCTGCCTCAAAACTAGGTACAGGTAAATCATTTAACTCTTTACCCCCAATTTTTGAGATGGCTCCAGTTACTTCACGCTTTCGCTGAACACCATATCCTACTACAACCAATTCATCCATTTGCTTTCGGTCTTCCTTCATCACTACATTTACAGAAACATCCGTTGTTCCTAATGTTACTTCTTTGAATGTAGTAACCAAACCCATGGAAGAAACCTTGATTTTGTAATTTCCAGGCTTCAGGCGCTTTATTTCAAAATAACCTAAGGCATCTGTAACGGCTCCATAGCTAGAACCAACTACTTGTACTGTTGCTCCGATAACAGCCTCATTACCGGCGTCTTTCACTGTACCCTTAATGTTTTGGGCGGTGGCCGACCTTGCAAAAATGACTAATAATAAAAAAGATAGTAATCTTGTATTCATGCCGCCAAAATAATATTTCCACCAAACATAAAAAATCTGTTTTGAAAGGAAATCACAAAAAAATTAACAACCAAGCGTATTTGAGGGCAATTTCTATCAAATAATTTTACAAAAAAATCGACGAAGGATTGGGGAATGCGCCTAAAATCCTTTTAATTGCGACCATCAATTACTTTATAATAATTATGAAAAAACTATTACTAATGACTGCGGCATTGGTTGCAACTACCGGTGCTTTTGCAAGAAAAGTGAAATTCCAAGTGGACATGACTGGTCAAACAGTTAGTACAAATGGCGTTCACATTGCTGGTAACTTCAAAAACCCTAATGGAGGAGCTGATGAGAATCCTTCACAGTACAATTGGGATCCATCTCAAAATGCGATGACTAATGGAGGTTCAGGTACCATCTATTCAATCATCATGGATTTACAAGGGCAATTAACTTATGATTTTAAATTCGTTAATGACAATGGTTGGGGTGGCGTAGAAAGCGTTCCTGCTATTGCACAAATTGGTGGAGGTAACGATAACCGTTTCGCCTATATCAATAACGGTACAGATACTTTAGTTATGCCAGCTATTAAGTTTAGTGGCGCTGCTCCTGCCAATCAATTTGCTATTCGTGTGAAGGTAGATATGTCATTGGCTTCTTCTGTAGACACCAATGGTGTTCACATTGCCGGAAGTTTTCAAGGTTGGGATCCAGCAAAAACCAGAATGGTAAACCACACTGGTAATGGTGTTTATGCTGGTTCTATTTACACTGCATTTATGTATGTAGATAGTGGTAGCTATGCATACAAATTTGTTAATGGTAACGCTTGGGGTAAAGATGAGTCTGTGCCTTCTGAGTGTGCTGTAAACAATAACCGTCAGGTAATTGCTGATGGAAACAAAATCTTAGATGCCGTTTGTTATGGAAAATGTGGTGTTTGTAAAATTGTTCCTAAATATACAATCACATTTAACGTTGATGTTGAAAGTATCTGTGGCGTTGATTCTGTTGACGTTGCTGGTGGTTTACTTGACGGTAGCTGGGGAGATGGTAACAAAATGACCCGCATTGGTACTTCTAACAAATGGACAGGTAGCCAAGCAAACATTGATTCTGGCGCAACTGTTCAATTCAAATATCGTTACTACAAAGGTGGCATCAGAAACTGGGAGCAAATCACTTCTGCTTCAGGTAACCGCGAAGTTAAATTAACAAGCGATTCTGTTATGCCTTCAAATTGCTTCAATACTTTTGGAAACTGTTCTCCACGTCCAGGTTCACAAAAAGTAACTTTCAAAGTTGATATCAGCAAAATTACTCCTAACGGTAACCAATATGTAGTTATTGATTACTTAGGTGGAAAAGGTGCTGGTGCTGTGCGTTTAAGCCCTATGCCTGGTAACCCTGCAGTATACCAAACTACCATCAATGATGTTTGTAATGGTACTGTTTACTATTACTTCATGAATGGTGATAGCTCTGTTGATGCGAATGCAGAAGCTTTTGCTGATACTGCTGATCGCGCTTGTACCAAGCCTAATGGTGTTGGTGGTTTCCAAAGAGAATTGGTGAGAACTTCTAGCTCTGACCTTACTTTGTTCTACTACTTCAGCTCTTGCAAAACAAGCTCAACTGGTATGGAAAGTAACAACAATATCTCAGAAAACTTGAAGTTGTATCCTAACCCAACTAGCACTTATTCGGTAATTGAGTTCAACGACAATTCAGCTAACCACAACGTAGAAATCGTTGATATCGCTGGTCGTGTAATTAGAACTTATGAAAACCACAAGTACAATACTTTACGTATCGATAGAGATGAATTGAATGCAGGTATCTATTTCATCAACGTTCGTAACAGCAACAACCAAAACGGTTCAATCAAATTAATGATTGACTAATTATACTGGTTTATACCAAAATAAAAAGAGGCTATCTGAAAAGATGGCCTCTTTTTTTTTGTGTAAAATCATTTGACATATTTTAGTTTCATAAAGACAAAAAAAGTATATTTCAGCATTCAATTATTGTTACATAAATTTTATTCTCCCATGAAAAAAACGCTCCTGTTTGTCTGTGCATTTTTTCTAATCTTAATGGTTCATGCACAAACCATCCAAGTAAATTCGCCAGATGGAAAAATTGTATTGAATGTACAATTGGTTCAAGGTAAACCTGTGTACACCCTTGCATATAAGGGCAAGACAGTTATTGAAGAATCAACACTTGGCTTTAAAATTAAAGACATGCCAGATTTTGGAAATGCATTCACAATTTCCAATTCAGAAAAATCAACCGTAAATGAAAACTGGAATCCAGCTTGGGGAGAAGTGAAAACCATCACCAACAATTACAATCAATTAAGCCTCACACTAACAGATAACGCTACAAAACCACATACCTTGCGCATTGTTTTTAGAGTGTTTAATGAGGGCTTAGGATTTAGATATGAATTTCCTGAGCAGGCTAACCTAAACCATATTATTGTAGAGGATGAGCTTACTTCCTTCAACCTCACTGCCGACCATAAAATTTGGTGGATTCCAGGTGATTTTGATACCAATGAATACGCCTATTATACTTCTAAAATTTCGGAAGTAGCTAAAATGGCCCAAAAACGTGATGGAAATATTTTCACAGCCACACCTATTGAGGGAGCCTTTGTTCAAACACCTTTAATGATCAAATCAGCTGATGGAATTTATATGAATATCCATGAAGCAGCTTTAATCAATTACCCTTGCATGGATTTAAAGTTTGATGAAACCACTTTTAATGCAAGCTCAACACTTGCGCCAGATGCCATTGGAAACAAAGCATATTTGAGAGCACCTTTTCACACCCCTTGGAGAACCATTAATGTAAGTGATGATGCGAGAACCATTCTTGCTTCTAAAATGATTTTAAACTTAAATGAGCCCTCTAAAATCGACAATACAGATTATATCAAACCAATGAAATATGTTGGTATTTGGCTTGAAATGCATTTAGGTATTTCTACTTGGGATTACAGTGGCAGCCAATCAGCTTCAGATTCTGGCGGAGATGGAAAAACAACCAAAAAAACCAAACATGGTGCAACTACTGAAAATACTAAAAAATATATAGACTTCGCAGCCGCTAATGGTTTTGGAGGAGTTTTGGTTGAAGGTTGGAATACCGGTTGGGAAGATTGGTTCGGCAAATGGAAAGAAGATGTTTTCGACTTTGTTACTCCTTACCCAGATTACGATGTAAAAGGCTTGAACCAATACGCAAGAAGCAAAGGTGTAAGTATCATTACACACCATGAAACTAGTGGCAGCGTGACCAATTATGAGAGATATATGGACACAGCATACAGACAAATGAATGCATATGGAAGCGTTGCGCTTAAGTCTGGATACGTTGGAAAAATTATCCCTCGTGGTGAATACCATGATGGACAATGGATGGTTAATCACTACAACAGAGCCATTTCAAAAGCAGCCGACTACCACATTATGGTTGTTGCTCATGAACCTGTAAGACCAACAGGTATCCACAGAACTTATCCTAACTTCATGGCGGCAGAAGCTGCAAGAGGTCAGGAATTCAATTTCTGGAGTGAAGGTAACCCACCTGAACATGAAACCATTCTTCCTTTCACACGTATCATGGGCGGACCAATGGATTATACTCCTGGAATTTTTAAAATCAAGAAAAGCCATTATATACCTGATGCAAAAGAGCAAGTACACACCACTCTTTGTAAGCAATTGGCATTATATGTTACCTTATATAGCCCTGTTCAGATGGTAACAGATTTACCCGAAAATTATTTGGCAAAACAAGATGCTTTTCAATTTATTAAAGATGTAGCAACAGATTGGGATGATACTAAAATACTATTGGCTGAACCAGGTGATTATATTGCCACTGCAAGAAAAGCAAAAGGTACATCAAACTGGTTTATTGGGGGCATCACCGATGAAAATGCACGTGAGATGACCATCGACTTTAGCTTTTTAGAAAAAGGTAAAAAGTATGAAATAACCATTTACAAGGATGCGCCAAACGCTTCTTGGGACGGAAATCCTGAAGCATATGTTATCGAAAAACAAACAGTAACATCTAAAACAAAATTGAAAATAAAGTTAGCAAGTGGTGGTGGATTTGCCATTAGCGCTTTCCCTAAAAAATAATATAACCCTTCATGTGGCGGTAATCAATTGGTCTGAACCAAGGGTTACCGCCATTTTTTATCCTATGAAAAAAATCACCATATACGGCATCAAAAATTGTGATACCATGAAAAAGACTTTTTCATGGTTTGAGGAGCACAATATAACTTATGATTTTCACGACTATAAAAAGCTTGGTATCGATGAAAAAAGCCTCCAGAATTGGATCGGTAAACTAGGATTAGAAACGGTAATAAACAAAAAAGGTACCACCTACAAACAATTAACGGAAGAAGAAAAGCTTGCATGTAATGCAGAAAATACTGCCGTTGCTTTACTCTTACAAAAAACATCCATGATCAAACGTCCTTTAATAGAAATGGATAAAAATGTTTGGGTAGGTTTTGAACCAACTATTTGGGAACAAAAAATAAAAAAATGAGTAGCGAGAAATCGTTTTCATTTGAGGGCATCATAGAACACCATCAAGGTGTTTTCAGGAACTACAGCCTTTTTATACCTGCACACATCCTCAAACAACTGCCAAGTAAAGGTAGGTTCAGAACAGAAGGAACTATGAATGGTACTCCATTTAATTTGGCCATTCTAAACGATAAAGAATTAGGAAAGTATTTTGTCATTAGCACACCCTTTCTTAAAGAATTAAAAAGCAAACCTGGAGAAAAGGTCTTGGTTCAATTCAAATTGGTAAGCCACGAACAACTCGAGATTCCTGAGGAATTTTTAGCAGCTCTAGAACAAGACCCAGATGGACATAAGATTTTTTATTCCTTTACCATTGGCCTTCAAAGAGGTTTGGTTCATTACATTAAATCGGCCAAACAAATAGATACACGCATAAAACGCTCACTTGAGCTGATTCAAAAAATGAAAAACGGGGAACTTCATACCCAAAAAGTAGCCAAAGACAAGAAAAAATAGTGTCCATTCAGGTATTCATGCACCTGCCATAAAGTATGGTTTGGGGATAATTCTCCCAACCCTAACAATTGATTTCAAATTAGCTTCGTTAGCAATTGTAATCAATTCATGCGAAACAATTTTATTCAAAAAATACACCTTCCTCGGGAGTGGGGATGGAACCGAAATTTACTGCTTATTTTAGGCAGAGTTTTGGTTGGCGTTCTCTTTTTATTCCTGTGCCACAACAAATCAAAGGCACAGCAAACTGCCATTTATACCGACGAAATTAAATTCTATAACAGAGGTATTGAACTTTTTGAAAAGGAGAAATATGCTGCTGCTCAAACTCATTTTGAATGGTATACGCGTATTGCCAAGCAAGGATCGAATAAAATAAATGCTGAATACTATTCCGCCTTGTGCGCACTAGAGTTATTTAACCCTGATGCAGAATTATTATTTAAACAAATTCTGAAGAAATATCCAGAAAACCCAAAATCGAAATTAGCCGTCTACCAATTGGGAAAACTCTATTACCGCAACAAAAACAACAAACAAGCCGTTGCCTATTTAGATAAGGTGCAAACCAATTATTTAAGTGGACCTGATTTAAAGGAGTTTCAATTCATCTATGGTTATTCCTTATTTAAAGTAGAAAGATTCGAAGATGCTAAGAATGCCTTCAAACCTATAAAGGATGAAAAGTCTAAATATTATGATGCATCCAACTATTATTATGGTTATGTATGCTACAAATCTGCTGCATACGATGAAGCATTAGAGCATTTTGGGAGAGTAAAATACCACAAAACTTTCGGTCCGCTTTCCAGTGTATATGTAGCCCAAGTATATTTTGCAAGGAAACAATACAAAGAAGTGATAAGCTTTTGCGATACCATCAGTAATTCGGAAGTAGCCAATGATGTTGCAGGTATGGAAGGGCAGTCTCATTATATGTTAGGAGAGTTTTCAAAAGCAATTCCTCACCTCGAAAAGTTCATGAGTGCTGCTCCTGTTGTGCCTGGAAATAATGATTATTATATGCTCGGAAATGCATACGCACAAAATAACCAATTTGAAAAGGCCATTGAGCAATTCTTAAAGGTAGAATCAAATAACGATAGCATTGGTCCGTATACCCAATATAACTTAGGCAAGAGTTACCTTAAGCTAAACAATAAAACAGCGGCAAGGGCCGCATTCGACAATTGTTACCAATTAGACTCAGTAGGTGATTTGGCTGAGCCCTCTTTGTTTTATTCGGCTAAAATAGCAGACGATCTGAACCTACCGGGAATTGCCATGGGCAGATATGTTAGGTTGATACTTAGATTCCCTGATGGAGACTTTTCTGAAGAGGCCAGAGCTAACCTAGGCAACATGCTTTTGAATGCAAGGAACTACAAAGAATCTATTAAAATACTGGAAGGAATAAAAAAACCTAGTAAACAAGACCTGATAAACCTACACAGAGTGGTCTATTACAGGGCTGAAGAACTCTATCTCAACAATAATTTCATTGAAGCAAATACCTATTTCCAGCGTGCTGCCGAATTAACAGATGACCTAAGAATGGCTGGTTTGGCTAACTTTTGGCTTGCAGAACTAGATTATAAAGAATCTCTTTTCAAAGAAGCTGTAAATCATCTAGAGAAATTCCAAGCTAATAATAACGCAAAAGAAACACGCTTTTATAACCAGTCATTCTATAATTTAGGTTATGCGCATTTAAAACAAGAAAATTACCAAAAGGCTATTGAAGCGTTTACACGTTATGAATCAAGTGAGAAATCTACTGCCAATCCAGAGGTATATACAGATGCGGTTGTGAGAATTGCCGACTGCTATTTTGCAGTAAAGAACTATGAAAAGGCTTTATCCTACTACCAAATTTTGGTTCAAAAAAATCTCATTGGTGCAGATTATGCTTTGTTCCAAAAAGCCATGATATTAGGCCTGCTTCAGCGAGATGAGGAAAAAATTTCCTCGCTTAAATTGCTTGAAAAAAACTACCCAAAATCACCCTATATTGATGATGCCGTTTTTGAATTGGCAGACATTTACCTCAAATCTGAAAGCTATGAAATGGCCATTAGTTCTTTCCAATCTATCATCAATAACTACCCACGTTCAATTTATTTAAGAAGAGCAATTTTATACAAATCTCTCGCCTTATTTAATCTACGCAAAGATGACGAGGCATTGGTTGAAATTAAAAAACTCATCACCAACTACCCTAATAGCGACGAGGCCAGAGAGGCAATTCCATTGGTTCAAAACATTTTTGTAAACCAAGGGAAAGGTGAAGAATTCCTAGAGTTTATAAAGGTATTACCAAATGTACTTATCTCTGCATCGACTCAAGATTCTTTAAGTTATGAATCTGCCTTTATTTTATATGGAAAAGAGAATTATGAAAAAGCGAGCAAAGGTTTTGCTTCCTATATCAGTAAATTTCCTGGCGGATATTTTATTCTTAAAGCCAATTACTTTAAGGCGGAAAGCGACTATAAATTAAAAAAATATGATGATGCTTTGGTTTGTTACGAGTATGTGGCAAATTCTTTACGCAGTGAGTACACAGAACGTGCAACAAGATTATGCGCCATCATTTTTAACATGCAAAAAAAATATGACAAGGCTTATGGTTATTTTGCTGCATTAGAGAGAATAGCGAGTAATAGAGATAATTTACAAGTTGCCCTTTTGGGGCAGATGAGAACTTGCGCTTTCCAAAATAAACAAGATTCAGCAGCTATGGCTTCCATTCGCTATTTAAGTTCTGGGGTTGCATTAAAGGATGGTATTATTGAGGCGCACACCTATGCAGGTAGATATTACATGAGCCATTGGCAATGGGATTCTGCTACCATCTCTTTTCAAGCAGTTCTAAAAGAAACCAAAAACATTTATGGTGCTGAAGCAAAATATTCTATTGCCTATATACAATACCAAAAGAAGGAATATAAGTCGGCCCAAAAAACAATCTTTGAATTGAATGATAAATTCAATGCATTTGAAGTTTGGGTGGCCAAAGCTTTTGTATTATTAGCAGACACGTATATTCAACAAAACGACTTATTCCAAGCCAAAGCAACTCTCCAAAGTTTAATTGATAATTATGATGGAAAAGACATCATAGATCAATGTAAGTCGCGACTAGCCATTATAGAGGATTTAGAAAGCAAACAAAAATCTGAATCGAAAAAACAGATTGAACAACGAATCAAACAAAGCGAAAAATAAACTCCATGAAAGCAATAATCAATAAAACCATTCTTCTTGCTATTGCCTGTTTCATTGGGTTCAATGCAAGCGCTCAAAACAATGATAGTTTATTAAGAGATAACCAAGTTACGGTTATCAAGAACTTTAAACCTATCTTATCAGATGCGATAAAGATTCCGGTAAATCCAAATCCAGAAAAACCAGAGTATGTGAAGCCTATTTTTACCTATGATGTAGCGGTAAAACAATACATGTTTGAACCCACCATTTACACCATCAAGCCCCTAAGCATGGGCACCATGTTGCTTCCCAAGTTAAAAGGAAATTATATGAAAGTAGGTTTTGGTAATAACCTTACTCCCGTTGGTGAAATTTACCTGAATACGGTTAGAAACAAACAACTCCAAGCAGGTGTATTTCTCAAACACCTTTCTTCCAATGGTGATTTACTGTACAATAATTTCTCCAATAACACCATCCATACTTATGTAAAAAAATATGGAGATAAAAGTAATCATGGCTTAGAAGCATATTACCACCGAAATAAAATCAACCTGTATGGCTATCCAAATTCCGATAAAAATCTTCCAGAGGACCCTTCTATTGTTTATCATTTATATGATGTAAAATCACATTCATATAATGTGCTTAGAGATAGCAGTGATAAGCTAAGCTACAGAACAGATGCAGGTTTTTATCATTTTAATAATAGCAATTCCTTCAAAGAAAATGATGCTAGCCTAAAAGTACAATTACGTAAAACCATTTCAACCATTCCCTTTGAATTAACTAGTGGAATTAGGTTGAACAACAATTCAGTTAAAGATACTGCGGCCAATTGGAATAGCTTCCAAAGAATATATTTCGATTTGAACCCACAGCTATTCATGATCTCCAAGGAATTTTACCTAAAGGGCGGATTTAACTCAACCATAAGCAGTGATTCTGCCGGATCCCAATTTCATTTTTACCCTAAAGCAGAAGGAGCATATTATATCATTCCAAACAAACTTACCGTATTTGCAGGTTTTACAGGAAATCTTAAACCCGTTACCTATAGAAATGTTATAACAGAAAACCCTTTTGTTACAAATATCTCTTTGTTAAATACCAATACTAAAATTGAAGTGTATGGTGGCTTAAAGGGAGAACTTGGCCCACAAACAAATTATAAGATTACTAGCTCCTCCGCCTCTGTAGAAAACCTTGTTACCTTCGTACAAGATTCTTTTGCAAATGGACAGACTCTTCTTTATGAAACAGAGAAGGCTAAGATAACAACCCTTTCTTTTGAATTACAACATCAAATGAATGAAAAGTTTAGGTTTGGCTTGTATACTGCGGTTTATGGTTATGAATTGAAAACACTTAAGAGAGCCTATTCACTCCCCTTGTTTGAAACCAAAATTAATTTAACCTATAATATCGGTGATAAGTTTATGCTCAAGTTAGATATGTTCTATTGGGGAGAACGCTATTCACGCATTGGCGCAACCGACTCACTTGGCAATTACCAGAGCAAAGAAATAAAGTTGGATCCATTTGTAGACTTAAATTTTGGCGTAGATTACCGATACAGCAAAAACCTGTCTGCATTCCTAAATTTCAACAATATTGCCAATAACAAATACCAAAAATATTTTACTTACCCAGTATATGGAATAAATATCCTGGGAGGTTTTACCTTTACATTTTAATTTAAACATGGGATCATTTAAAGTAATAGGCGGAAATCAATTACATGGGGAAATTATTCCTCAAGGCGCCAAAAACGAAGCACTACAAATATTGTCGGCAGTATTGCTTACAGAAGAATTGGTTGAAATCTCTAATATTCCAAATATTAGGGATGTGATGAAACTCATTGAACTCTTAGGTGACATGGGTGTTGAGGTAACCAAAATAACAGAAGACACCTATACTTTTAAAGCCAAAAATGTAAATCTCGACTATCTCCTTAGCGATGATTTCAAGAAAAAAGGAGCTAGCTTAAGAGGTTCAATAATGATTATTGGTCCGCTTTTGGCTAGATTTGGTTTAGCCTATATTCCTGAACCAGGGGGCGATAAAATTGGTCGCCGACCGGTTGATACCCACTTACGTGGATTCGAAAACTTAGGTGCTACTTTTGAACACTTACACCATGAAAGGTTTTATAAAATTAATGGCAAAGAGTTAAAAGGAACTTATATGTTACTCGATGAAGCTTCGGTAACAGGTACTGCCAATATACTCATGGCAGCTTGTTTGGCCAAAGGAACCACAAGCATTTACAATGCCGCCAGCGAACCTTATATCCAACAATTATGTAAAATGCTAAACAGCATGGGTGCAAAAATTACAGGTGTTGGTTCGAACCTATTACACATTGAAGGGGTGAAGGAACTTGGGTCTTGTAAACACCGAATGTTGCCAGATATGATTGAAATTGGCTCTTTCATAGGTTTAGCTGCCGCCACCAATTCAGATATCACCATCAAAGATTGTGCTGTACAAAGTTTAGGTTTGATCCCAAAGGTATTTCAAAGAATGGGTATTCACCTAGAAATAACTGGAGATGACATCAGAATCCCGAAACAAGATTCCTATAAAATTGAAACCCTCATTGACGGGTCTATATTAACTATTAAGGACGGAATTTGGCCAGCTTTTACACCTGATTTAATCTCTGTTGCCTTGGTAACTGCAACCCAGGCTAAAGGTAGCGTGCTCATTCATCAATGGATGTTTGAAAGCCGCTTATTTTTTGTCGATAATCTTATAGAAATGGGTGCCAAAATTATCTTGTGTGATCCTCATAGAGCAGTTGTAATTGGTTCGAACCGAGAAACCAAACTACGTGGTATTAACATGTCATCTCCAGATATTCGTGCGGGTGTGTCTATGCTTATTGCAGCACTTGCAGCACAAGGAACAAGCACCATTAACAATATTGAACAAATAGATCGCGGTTATCAAAATATTGATGGACGTTTGCGCGCTCTTGGTGCAGATATAACTAGAATTGCATGAAAAAGCTAAGCCTCCTACTGGTTTTAATTGTTGGTACCTTGGGCTTAAAAGCTCAATCACCAAACTTAAATATAGGAGATAGTTTTCCTAATTTTTCATACCAAGGACAGTTCACCAAAAAGTATCAACTTTCAGAACTCAAAGGCTCTTATGTTTTGGTGCAATATTGGGCAAGTTGGAATACAGAAAGCCGAGCCATGCAACTAGACTTTATTGATGTTTACGCGCGATACAGAGATCGTAAATTTAAAAAAGCACGCAAATTTTATGTCATTAGCATAAGCCTAGATGAAGAGTTACATACTTGGGAGATTGCTCTCAAAAAAGATAATCTCCCATGGAAAAGCCATGCCTGTGACGGGTTGGGATGGAAATCACCTTTGGTTTCTATGGTAAATTTAGAGCAATTACCTACCAATTTTTTATTGGATCCAAATGGCAGAATAATTGCCAAAAACATCAAAAAAGACGAGTTAGACGAAATTCTGAAACCCCTTTAATGTCAGATTGTCACCAATTGTTGGCTGGCAAAAAATTTGATACTTTGCAGGTTTAAAGGAATACCTATGCAAAATGAGCAAGAACATATGAACGAAGAATTAGAATTTAAAGAAGATACAACTAACCTCGATGCAGAATTGAAAGAAACTGCCAGAGAGATTGAAAACCATGAAAGCACTACAGCTTCTGAACCAAGCATTTCAGAGGAAGAAAAATTAAAATTGGAATTGAATTCTGTTCAGGACAAATATTTACGTCTTTATTCTGAATTTGAGAATTTTAAAAGGAGGACTTCTAAGGAAAGAACTGATTTATTCAAAACAGCCAACCAAGAGGTTCTGTTGGCCATGATTCCTGTTCTCGATGATTTTGAGCGTGCCTTAAACGCAATGGAAGGGAGTAAAGACAAAGAAGGTGTTGAATTAATTTTTAACAAATTCAAAAATTCCCTTACCCAAAAAGGTATCAAAGAAATGGAAAGTATGGGTAAAGCATTTGACCCAGATTTTCATGAAGCAATTACAAAAATTCCAGCACCATCAGAAGAATTAAAAGATAAGATTGTTGATGTTTTAGAAAAAGGATATTTCCTT
>CAILJQ010000293.1 GCA_903834625.1 uncultured Bacteroidota bacterium | reverse complement strand
GTTTTAGATTTTGTTGGAAATTCAAGACCTGAATACAACTTCGAAAACAAATTCAGGGCCCTTATTGGTAAAACAGCTACAACTGTATTAAAAGAAATAGAGGACAATTTCCCTCATTTGCCATTGGGTTGTTCTATTGTGTTAGAGAAAAAAGCAAAGGAACATATCCTGAAGAATATTTCTTCGGCTACCTCATTAAATAGAAATCAACTCATACAAAAAATTCAACAATTTCAGCATCAAACTACCTTGGCATTAAATCTCAAAAACTTTATTGAGTTTAATCAAATTCCGCTTCAAATGATTTACAAAAGAGGTGGATGGAAAAGATTGTGTCAAGAGGCTGGCAAGATGGAAAATTTTGATTCACATAACGAAAAGCAAGTCATAGGAGCAATTAACAATAAATGGCTTTCTACAAGCTCTTTCAGCTATTTTGATTTCATATTAAGACTTGCCAAAAACAACTTTGTAGTTAAGTTAGAAGATTGCAATGAAAATGAAAAACTCATGTTGCTCATGCTGCACTATGATATTTGGCAAAAGGCTGGAGGATTTTCAAGCTTAGAAGAAAGTATATTTGAAATTGGGAAAAACCAGGCTTTAAAAGATGAAATTATAGAGGTATTGGAAATTTTAATTGACCAAATTGACTTCAAAGAATTGGACCTAAACCTACCTTATTCACAACCTCTAAAAATTCATGCCCGTTATACCAGAGACCAAATCTTGGTGGCTTTTGGGTTAAGCACCTTTGAACAAAAATCAAGCAGTAGAGAGGGTGTTGCTGAAAATTCAGACCTCAACACAGAACTACTTTTCATCAATTTAATCAAGTCAGATGAAGACTATTCCCCTACTACCATGTATGACGATTATGCTATAAATGAATACCTTTTTCATTGGCAAAGTCAGAATTCAGCAGGACCAGAAACACCTAAGGGAATTTCCTACATCAACCATCAAAAGCTTAACAAGAAAATACTGCTCTTTATAAGAGAGAAGAACATAGATGCCTTTAAGAATACAAACGGCTATGTATTTGTAGGTGAAGGAAATCTTACCGAACATTATGGAGCCAAGCCTATGAACATTAAATGGGAATTGAATGAACCATTACCACATTATCTTTGGAAAGATGCGGCGAAGCTGAGGGTTGGGTGATGTGTAAGCTCCCCCAATTTTTAAGCCACCTAAAAGTATAAAATCAAAGTTAAATATTTTCGAGTAAATCCATAGGTGTTTTATATCCTAATGCAGCGTGCGGCCTGTTATAGTTGTAATCGTGCATATATTCCTCAGACTTTATTCGTACCTCATTGATTGTTTTAAACACGTATGCATTCAAAAGTTCTCTTCGAATATTTCCATTACATCGCTCTACATAGCCATTTTGCATAGGTTTTCCAGGTTGTATAAACATTAAATCTATTTTGTTATCCTTACACCAAACATCCAGTTTATTTGATATAAATTCAGGTCCATTATCTACACGAATCATCTTTGGCAATCCTCTTAGATCCTTCAAGTATTCAAGAACACGTATCAATCTAATAGTGGGTAGCGAGGTATCAGATTCCATTGCTAAAACCTCTCTGTTATAATCATCAATCACATTTAGTAACCGAAAACGCCTTCCTTCCCAAAGAGAGTCACTCATAAAATCTATTGACCAAACCTGATTAATTGATTCAGGCTTAAATAAGGCCTGTTTAACGCGCGCTGGCAGACGCCTGCGATATCTACGCCTAATATTCAATTTAAGGCTCGTATACACTCTGTAAACCCTTTTATGGTTCCATTTATAACCTTTTCGTCGGATACGATAAAAACTTTGCCAAAAGCCAATTGAAGGATGTTCATCAACAAGACCTTTTAATAGATCTTGTATTGGTTCATCTTCTTTTGGTTTAGGTTGATACTGGTAGCTACTACGAGGTAGGTTTAATGCCTTACAAGCCTGACGACAACTAACTCCATGCTCCTGTATCATTTGCTCTGCTAGCTGG
>CAILJQ010000292.1 GCA_903834625.1 uncultured Bacteroidota bacterium | reverse complement strand
CGTATTTGTGCAAAACATGGTTAATAACTCACTTTTTAACTGTACATAACTAATCACAAATGTCGCATTGTTACTAAGCACGGAATTAGTGCGACTTTTTAAACTATCAATACACAATAAAGACCTAAAAAAAACATACACAAACCAGTGTGAATTCAGAATTAACAGTATGTTTATATAAATATTAAACTACTCAATTTAAAGTATTTAATCAGTTAATTATTTGTTGATTAAAACTAATAAGTTAAAAAACAATACTATCTAAAATACTCTATCCACCATATTCACAGCTCTACTACTAAAACAATATATAAGGTATATATAAAGAAATATAATAGTGTTGGTTTAAAACTTTTGGAAGGAAGGGTAAGGATAGATTACCTTTGATTCTGCAAAATCTGTAAGAGATGAGAGAACAGTTAGAAAAAATAAAAGAGCAAATAGAAAGTTTTGAAATAAAACAAAATGAACAAGTTGAGGCATTTCGCTTAAAATTTCTAGCAAAAAAAGGAGAGTTAAACGATTTGTTTGAACAGTTTAAATCTGTACCGGTTGAAATGAAAAAAGAACTTGGCGCCAAGTTAAACCAAGTTAAACAAAAGGCACAAGAAAAATGGGAAAATGCGCAATCCCAATTTGAACATACTCAATTAGGTAATAAAAAGAATGAAATAGACTTGAGTCTCCCTGCAGAGGAGGATTTTATTGGATCGCGACATCCATTAACTCTTGTGGAAAATGAGGTAATTGAGATATTTAAAAAATTAGGTTTTGTCTATTCAGAAGGTCCGGAAATTGAGGATGATTGGCATAATTTTTCCGCATTAAATTTTCCTGCAAATCATCCTGCTCGTGATATGCAGGATACATTTTTTATTTCTGAAGATATTGCATTAAGAACTCATACTTCCTCGGTTCAAGTGAGATTAATGGAAAAACAGCCAGTACCTATTAGAGCTATAATGCCAGGTAGAGTATACAGGAACGAGGCTATATCTGCGAGAGCTAATTGCTTTTTTCACCAAATAGAAGGTATTTACATTGATGAAAAAGTAAGCTTTGCAGATTTAAAGCAGACGCTTTATTATTTTATTCAGGAATTATTTGGGCAAGATGTTCAAGTTAGGTTCAGACCGAGTTATTTTCCATTTACTGAGCCTAGTGCTGAGATGGATATTAGTTGTTTGTTATGTAAAGGCAAGGGCTGTAATGTTTGTAAGTATACTGGATGGTTAGAAATTTTGGGTTGCGGAATGATTGATCCAAATGTATTAAAAGCCAGTGGAATAGACCCTGAAAAATATAGCGGATTTGCTTTTGGAATGGGTATAGAGCGAATTGCTATGTTAAAATATGGAGTAAAGGATTTACGAACTTATTTTACCAATGACATTAGATTTTTAGAGCAGTTTAAATCAGAGTAATAATTATTAATCATCATAATCGATATAGAAATGACAAAAGGTCCAATCAGTAATTTTATTGAAACGCATTACAAGCATTTTAATGCAGCAGCATTGGTAGATGCAGCAAAAGGATATGAAACCCACTTAAATGATGGGGGAAAAATGATGGTAACTTTAGCTGGCGCCATGAGTACAGCGGAGTTGGGAAAATCGTTTGCAGAAATGATTCGTGCTGGGAAAGTTGATATTATATCATGCACGGGAGCCAACTTAGAAGAGGATATTATGAATTTGGTAGCACATTCACATTACAAGCGTGTACCACATTACAGAGATTTATCACCACAGGATGAGTGGGATTTATTGGAGAATCATTACAATAGAGTAACAGATACTTGTATTCCTGAAGAGGAAGCATTTCGTAGGTTACAAAAGCACATACACAAAATTTGGAAAGATGCGGACACTGCTGGCGAACGCTATTTTCCGCATGAGTATATGTATAAAATTCTTTTGAGTGGAGAATTGGAGCAGTATTATGAAATTGATCCAAAGAACTCTTGGATGTTAGCTGCAGCAGAAAAAAATATTCCTATTGTAGTTCCTGGTTGGGAAGATTCTACTATGGGAAATATTTTTGCTTCTTATGTGATCAAAAATGAAATAAAGGCAAGCACGATGAAATCTGGGATTGAATATATGGCTTGGCTTGCTGATTGGTATGTAAAGAATTCATCTGGAAAAGGCGTTGGTTTTTTTCAAATAGGAGGAGGTATTGCGGGCGATTTTCCAATTTGTGTTGTGCCTATGTTGTATCAAGACATGGAGATGGAGCAAATTCCATTCTGGAGTTATTTCTGCCAGATAAGTGATTCAACTACTTCTTATGGTTCCTATAGTGGGGCAGTGCCAAATGAAAAGATTACCTGGGGTAAATTGGATATACATACGCCAAAATTCATTGTAGAAAGCGATGCAACTATAGTGGCACCACTTATTTTTGCTTGGATTCTGGGTTGGTAAAAAATTTTCGGGGCTCCGCAAAGCGGAGCCCTTTTTTAAAGAAAAGTTCCGCGAAAAGAAATTAGCAATAAACTGCCATTGCTTCTTGAAGTATTTTGGCCTCTAATGCTGCAGCTTCAGCAAAGTCCTTCCCTGAAGAGGCATAAATAATACTACGAGAGGCGTTTATTAACAGCCCTATATCGGCATTTCGACCAAATTTAACCACTTCCGTTAGGCTTCCACCTTGTGCACCCACTCCAGGAACTAATAAAAAATGATCTTGGGCGTGCTTTCTAATAATTTCAAATTCTTGTGGTTTGGTTGCACCCACAACAAACATGAGATTTTCAGGAGTTCCAAGTTGGCAAGTGTTTTTAAGCACTTTTTCAAAAAGAAATTCATCGCCAATCTTTTGTTGTTCGTAATCTGCGCTTCCGGGGTTTGAGGTTAGCGCAAGAACAATTCCAAACTTACCATTGTATTTAAAAAATGGGGCAATAGAATCGTTCCCCATGTATGGAGCAAGCGTGACCGAATCCGCGCCTAGGGTTTCAAAAAACGCCTTTGCGTATTGGTCGCTGGTGTTGCCAATATCGCCTCTTTTAGCGTCTGCAATACTCAAGCAATCTTTAGGAATATAATCAAAGGTCTTTTTCATGCTTTCCCATCCCTGGGCACCCATTGCCTCGAAGAAAGCGGTATTAATTTTATAGGAAACACAAAACTCACTGGTTGCGTCAATAATTGCTTTATTAAATGCAAATATGGGGTCTGGCTGATCCAAAAGGTGTTTAGGTATCTTTTGTATGTCGGTGTCGAGACCAACGCAGAGAAAGGACTTTTTTGAGCGAATTTGAGCAATGAGCTTGGCGCGTGTATACATGTTAGAAGATTATGTTCAGTTCAAGGGAAGAAGTATTCAAATTTCCGCTGTTGTTAAGGGGTTTAGCATTTTCTGGCCAAGCATTGCCCAAATTCAAATTTCTCAGACCATTTTTGAGGGTTACCTGGAGGGCAAAATAATCGAATTGATATTGGTACATGAGAACGGGTGACCAATCATTGTTATCAAGTTTTGGAGAGATGCCAGATGGGTATGATTTGGTGTCAATGTACATAACCGTATTTATCAGTCGTGCATATTGAACACCCGCGCCAATGCGGTGTTTGCTTTTGCTATTTAATTTTTTAGAAAGAATGAGAGGAAAGTCGAGGTACAAAAGACGAAGAGCGCTTATTTCACCTGCAGCGGCATTGAAATTACTGCCTTTAAAGGAAACTTGGAATTGCTGTTGAAGTGAAAACCCACGCTTGAAATTGTATCTGGCGTACCCACCGCCCAAAAGGCCCATCATAGGCTTATTACTTGGTAGCGTGTTACCAAACAATGTTGCCGTTTGAATTCCCATAACGATCCCAAGCCTTGTTTTTTCATTGTCGGAAGGCTTATTCCATTCAATGGGTTCGTCGGGCTCTTCGTTTGTACTGTCTGTTTGTGCGAACAGTGCCGTGTTGAAGGAGGTTCCAATTATGAGCAGTATTACTTTCAAGCGCATGGTACAAAGCTATACGAACGAAACGTGAATTACTGAAGATTATTTCTTAAATTTTATTTGAGGGCTAGCGCACTTTGTATCTCCATCGTTTCACATCGTAGGTTGCAAAATATCCAACAGCGCCCCCTGTAATGTTGGTAGGAAGGTTTGCCGGAGGTACTTGAAACGGGCCGGGTATATCTGGATTTTGGTTACCAAATGCATTAAGAAACTCATACATATTTTTGTCAACCGAACGAAAAACGGCCACATATTCTGCACCTGAATTTAAGCGAAGAAATGGTATTTCGAAATTGTATGCTTGGTTGATTGGCGTAAGTGAATTATCAAAGAAAATAAGGTTACCATCTGATGTATCGCTTTTGGAAGTAGAGTCGTAGAGGAATTGCTGGTAGTAGGTATATTTAATTGGCTCTCTTGCATCGAATGCGGCATAGCTAAGCGAATAGCCTGCGGGTAGAAAGCCTTGAGCCTCTTTCCATGTTTGGAAAAAACTATCTACTTGAAACATAGGTTCAAGCTTTGCCTGGCTTTTATACTCTTTACCATTGTATGATACCAAGAGGTTATAAATGGTGTCTGTTTTGCCAATGAAACCTGCAGGAGCCTTGTAGATATTAGAAGCAGGTACAAACGTGAAAGGGATATTGTTAATAGAAACACTAGCCGTTTTAACAATAGGATTTGGCTCAGAGCTATAGTAATTGGCAGATAATGTAAGGCGCACATAAGAGCTATCTGTTTCAGTGGTTACCTCTGCTTCAACCACTAGCAGCGGTTCGGCATTTTCCATTTCGACCTCTATTTTTTCTTTACAAGATGTGAGTATAAATAGGGTCAGACCGAAATATATAAATAGATTTTTCATATTCTTTATTTAGAACTTAAAGTTGTAAGTAATAGAAGGAACAAAAGTAAATAGGTACCATTTGTACACTACTGGAACATTGTTTTCTAGGCCATAGCTGAGGGTATAAGCGTTTTTGCGACCATATACATTGTAAATGGCAATTACAACATCACTTTCGTTTTTGTACACTTTACCAGGTTTTTTCTTGCGCCCAATGGTTAGAGACACATCTGCTCGGTGGTAATCAGGAAAACGAGCATTGTTCCTTTCGCCGTAGTATATGGAAGGCTGCGTACCGCCTAAGATTGAGTACCTCTGGCTGGCCTGTGAAAAAGCTTCTCCTGTTGCATAAATAAAGTTTCCTGAGATACTCAATCTGTCTGTTAACACTTGGTATACAACAATGGTTAAGTAATTGGTTCTATCAAAGCGGAAGGAGTACCATTGGTTGTTATTGACGTTGTCTGCTTGCCTTTCACTTTTAGAAAGAGTATACCCTAACCAACCCGTAGTTTTTCCTGATTGTTTTCTTAGGAAAAGCTCCAACCCATAAGCGCGACCCTGGCCGGCTACTACTTGCGCCTCTATGGCCTCATTAAATTGAATGTCTGCCCCATCTCTTAATTCAACAGTATTCGACATTTTTTTGTAGTAGGTTTCAGCTGAAAACTCAATCTTATTATCCATAAAATTTCTAAAATATCCTATGGCAAATTGATCGGCAGATTGCGGTTTTATGTAATTATCACTTGGTGTCCAGAACTCTTGCCCGGTAGAAGCGGTAATGTTCTGTATGAGGTGCATGTATTGATACATTCTATTGTAAGAGCCCTTGATTGAACTATTTTCATCAAGCAAATAGGTTAGATTTATCCTTGGTTCGAACCCTACATATGTATTATACACTTCACCTTTTCCATAATTGGTGTAGGCGTTAGTAGTACTAAATGGGCTTTGCTTAATAAATCCATTCTCAATATAGGTAGGACTTCCGTTTAGGTAGTTTATTTTACGACCTTCACCCACGTTAGAAAATACGGATAAACGAGCACCATATTCTGTAGATAGCCTTGCTCCTAATTTTATGGTATGGGAGGCATATACATCATATTGGCGCGCACGTTTTTTGGGTAACTGACGGGGGTCAATCACGGATGTGGCTGTGATTTTTTCAAGCTCACCGGGTTGAAAAACATAGTTATTTACCTTTGCCCCGAACTTCATGTTGCTTTTGGCGTTGATGAAGTAGTTTCCATCAATTTTTAGATTCAAATCGTCTATATAATTTAACCTGCTGAAGTTGAGGTTTTCACTTATGTTGATGTCGAAGTTGTAGTCGTAACGGCTATATACTAAGCTGGTGTTCACAAATAGTTTATCTGTAAAAACGTGGTTCCATCTTAAGGTTCCGGTTTTGTTACCCCAACCAAAGCCGAAAGTGCTAGCGAAGCCTAGGTCATCGCGACCAAAATAGCCAGATAAATAGATTTTATCTTTGTCGCTAATTGCGTAATTAAGTTTAATGTTTAGGTCGCCGAAGTAGGCGGTAACATCGCTAAGTCTTTTGTCTAATGGAAAAAACACGTCGAAGTAGCTACGTCTACCAGAAATAAGGAAGGAAGATTTATTTTTGATTATAGGCGCCTCAACTGTTAACCTGGAAGACAGAATGCCAATACCCCCTGTAACCCCAAATTTTTTCGAGTTTCCATCTTTCATGTGAACATCTAATACACTTGCCAGTCGACCGCCGTATTGGGCAGGAATACCTCCTTTATAAATTTCAAAGTCTTTTACAGCGTCGCCGTTAAACGTAGAGAAGAATCCTAGAACATGGGAAGGATTATAAACAACAGCCTCATCTAGGAGTACGAGGTTGTGATCAATGTTTCCGCCCCTAACAATAAAATTGGTACTACCATCGCCAGCGGCTTGAACGCCAGGCAATAATTGAATAGCCTTGATGATATCAACCTCCCCTAGAAGAATGGGTATTTTCTTGACTTGTTTTACATCAATCTTCACCACACTCATTTTGTTCTGGGAGACATTGTCGTTGTTGACTTTATCTGTTTTAACAACAAGTTCTTTTAGCTCCTTATCTGACTCTTTTAGCTCAATATTAATTTTGGTATTTTGGTTGAGGATAACGGTTTTCTTTTGCACCACATAACCAATATACGAGAACTCAATTTCATATGTTCCTTCTGGCAGTGTAAGAGAGAAAAAACCATATGCGTTGGTTGATGCGCCGGTTTTTAGTGAAGGTACTGAAACGCTCGCACCAATAAGCTCTTCGCCATTTTTAGCATCTTTAATGGTTCCGCTGATGGTATGTTTTTCTGTTTGAGCGCTTAACTTCAATGAAGAAAAGCTTAGTAGCCCAGTTAAGGCAATGAAGAGTAATTTGTTCATTTAAAAGAATGTGCGAATTAGGTGGCGCAAAACTAAATAAGAAGATTGTGCCGTAAAGACATAATAGACGAATTCGGAAAATTGTTTGTCGAAACGGCCGAAATCGTCGATAAATGGCAAGAAAGGGCTTTTAGGCAACAGATTTTTTGAGGAGTGCGCTGTTTTTAACGCCATAAGATAGGTAAATTACCAACCCGATGGCTAACCAAACGGTGAAACCAATCCAGTTGCTAATACCTAATTCAGTCATTAAGTAAAAGTTGCTACACAACCCTAAAACAGGAATGAGTGAGTAGTTTCTTAGGTAGGAAAAAACAGCAATAAAAAAGGTGAGCACAAAAAATGAGAAAACGGGTATGTGATGAACGCCATTTTTAAAGGTGAAAAAATCTGAGGCGCTTTCTGGACGAGTAATAATCAAGGCCAAAACCATTAGGATAAATAGTGCGGGAACCCAAAATTTTCCATTGATATAAGGAACGCGAAAACCGGTGTGAAAGTCGCTTTTGTGGCTTTCCATTCTAATTACTCCAGCATTTACTAAAACAAACGCGAATAAGGTTCCAATACTTGAAAGATCAGTAACTTCTTTAAGATTCATAAACAATGCAGGAACGGCAACAAGGACTCCGGTTATAATGGTGGCGAACCAAGGAGTTCTAAATTTTGGGTGTATTTCACTAAACTTTTTGGGAAGCAAACCGTCTCTACTCATGCTCATCCAAATACGTGGTTGACCATTCTGAAAAACGAGCAAAACGCTTGCCATTGCTATCACAGCGCTTACTGCGACAATTCCTCCCATCCAAGGCAAATTAACCTTTTCAAACACAAAAGCAAGAGGGTCGCCAACACCCAATTCTTTATAGGAAACCATACCTGTTAATACCAAGGCGATGAGGATATAAAGGACGGTGCAAATGATAAGGGATGCAACCATACTTTTAGGGAGATCTTTTCTTGGGTCTTTACATTCTTCGGCAGTGGTTGCTAAAGCATCGAAACCGATGTAGGCAAAAAACACAGAGGAGACGCCTCTTAAAACGCCTTCCATACCATTTGGAGAAAATGGGCTCCAATTGCTTGGGTTTACATAAAAGGCGCCCACAACGATAACCATTATTACTACAAGGAGTTTAATAGCTACCATAATATTTGAAGCATTTCTTGTTTCTTTAACGCCCCTAAAGATTAAGGCGGTGATGGCCAATACAATGCCGAGTGCGGGCAGGTCTAAAATGAGTTTAAAACCAGCGAATTCAGGGGCAGAGGTCCAGGCAGTAAATGCCTCTTGGAGAGGGGCGGTAAGAGGTTGTTTTTGAATAAGCAAGTTTGAGGCCTCTTCGAAGCCACGTTTGGCAGAAAGGTAATCCATGCCAAAATATTCGGGTATATGCCAACCTAAGCCAGCCATTAAACCTGTGAAGTAATCACTCCAACTAATGGCCACCACAATATTACCAATTGCATATTCTACAATAAGAGCCCAACCAATAATCCAAGCCACAACCTCACCAAATGCCGCATAGGCGTAAGTATATGCGCTTCCGCTAATTGGAATTACCGAGGCGAATTCTGCATAACACATGGCAGAGAATCCGCAAGCAATGGCAGTAAAAACAAATAACGTAACAACGGCAGGGCCACCATTAAAGCTTGCAGTTCCAATGGTGCTAAAAATACCTGCGCCAATAATGGCTGCAATACCCATGGCGGTAAGGTCTCTAAACCCCAGGGTTCTTGTAAGTCGGTTGCCGCTTTTTTCGGCTAAATCATGGTCAGCAACAATATCGCTGATGGTTTTTCTTCTAAAAAGCTGCTTCAATGCCAATGGGATATTAGAGGTTATTACAGAAGGTTGCGTTCAATATAGTCGATGAGAGAATGGATGCACTTAATGTGAATTTCTTGGGCTCTATCTGCGTATTGGCTGTGAGGTGCGCGAATTTCTACATCGCAGTTACCAGCCATTTTGCCCCCGTCTTTTCCTGTTAGACCAATTATTTTGATACCTTTTTTACGGGCAACCTCCATGGCATTTAATACATTTTTACTGTTTCCGCTTGTAGATATACCAAGGAGGACATCACCTTCACGTCCAATAGCTTCAAGGTATCTACTGAAAACGAAGTCATAGCCATAATCATTTCCTACACAGGCCATGTGACTTACATCGCTCATAGAGATAGCTGCGATTGCTGGCCGATCATTTCTATATTTTCCGGTAAGTTCTTCAGCAAAGTGCATGGCATCACACATGCTTCCGCCATTTCCACAACTAAGAATTTTGCCTCCGTTTTTAAGCGAGTTGACCATGATGGCTCCTGCAGCTTCAAGGTTTATAAAATTTTGCTCGTTAGAGAGGAAGTCGTTAAGAACGCTATGTGCTTCTGAAAAATGTTGTTTAATACTTGACATATTTAGGGTTATTTTCCTTGGAAGGCTTTTTTACCATTCTCTAGGAATGTCACGAAATTTTGAACGTTTAAGTCGTATGCTTTAGGTTGTGTAAGTTGGTTTTCATTAGGGTCGATAATGAAATAGTAGGGCTGGGCATTTGCCTTATATTTACTAATTTGAAGGTCGGCATTTTGCTTACCAATGGTTTTTTTCTCGCGACCATCATATGTACTTACATACCATTCGTTTTCTGGCAGCTCGGTTTTATCATCCACATACAGAGCAAGTATGACAAAGTCGTTTTGAAGTTTTGATAAAACGGTAGGGTCAGACCAAACATTTGCCTCCATTTCGCGACAATTTACGCAGCCGTGGCCTGTGAAATCAATGAAGATGGGCTTATTTACTTTCTTTGCATAAGCCAATGCTTGTTTGTAATCAAAAAAACCTTCAAGCTCATGAGGGAGATGGAAAAGGTTGCTGAATCTTACCTCGCCAAGGTCTGACTTTTTTTCTATTGAATGTCCTCCACCTTTTGATTTTGAAAGGTCGAAGTCTAGAGATTCTTGTGGA
Organism: uncultured Bacteroidota bacterium; assembly: GCA_903834625.1. Taxonomy (GTDB): domain Bacteria; phylum Bacteroidota; class Bacteroidia; order UKL13-3; family UKL13-3; genus B1. The sequence goes on along the minus strand of CAILJQ010000292.1, from coordinate 1,892 downwards.
GGTAGGTAGCCAGAAAGTGCTTTTAATGGCGCACCAAACAAGCCTGGAATTAAATAGAGTACAAAGGTAAAGGTTGTGATAGCAAGGAAAAGGCGTGGAACACTCAGGTGAGGTGAGTCGCTATCATGGCTGAATTTTATTTTGCCAATGAGGTATAAGCCCATGAGGAAAAACACAGAAATCCAGATGCCAATGTATACTTCTCTGTCTAATAATCCCCAATGATAGGTTTGGTCTGGAATGGAGAGGAATTTAAAGGCAAAAGCCAATTCAAGAAAGCCAAGAACCACTTTAACGGAATTGAGCCATCCGCCAGATTTAGGAAGGTTTTGGATCCATGAAGGGAAAATAGCAAAGAGTGTGAAAGGGGCTGCTAAACCTGCACCAAATGCGGCCATACCCAATAGAGGCTTCACAAAATTTCCGCCAACAGCTTCAATGAGCAATGAACCAACTATGGGTCCTGTGCAACTAAAAGAAACCAATACAAGGGTAAAGGCCATAAAAAACACCCCTACAAAGTTGCCCATACTGCTCTTTGAATCAACAGAGTTCACGAACTTATGTGGCAAGGTTATCTCGAACATTCCTAGGAACGATGCGGCAAAAACTATAAAGATGATAAAAAATAAAATATTGGGAACCCAATGGGTGCTGAGCCAATTTCCAAAGTCGGCACCTAGCCCAAAGAATGCGAAGACCAAACCAAGAGAGGCGTAAATTCCAATAATGCTAAAGCCAAATGAGAAAGCGCGTTTAATGGCTAGTGCCCTGGTTTCACTTCTTTTGGTAAAGAAGGTTACCGTCATTGGCAACATAGGGAAAACGCATGGTGTAACAACGGCAATTAAACCACCTAAAAAAGCAAAAATCAAAAAACCAATGAGTGACTTTTGGTCGCCACCTGTTACGTCATTTTCTTTTACGGGCGCTATTGTATTAGAAACTTGGCTTTGAGTATCTATGGCAGGTGTGGCCTCTTTGATAGTATCAATTGAAGGAGCTAGGCTGGTATTGGTTGGTGCTTGTGTAGCTGGCGTTTCGCCAATAACCTTGATGTTTTTGAAAACCAAATCATCTTCAAACAACACGCACATGCCTGTTATTTGGGAGCACTCTTGGAACTCAACAAATAATTTAATTTTAGGATTGGGCTGAAGGATTTTAACTTTCTGTCTGAATTCTGCTTTACCCACAAAGGTAGAAACTTCACCTTCAAAGGTTTCATCAAAATGTTTGTGGCTACCAATGGGTTTTATGTTACCAACTAATTTGTACGAAGGGTCTTTGGTAAACTCAAAATGCGCTACTGTTGGGCCAACGGCATCGCTGAAATCTGAAGAATACATGTACCAATCTTTTTGAATTTTGCTGGTCATGATGAGTTCTATTTCTTCACCAACTTTTACCTCAGACTTGGATGTTTTTAGCTCCCAAGTAGGCTTTTGTTGAATTTGAGCCCAGCTAAAGAAAGGCAATAAACCTAATAAAAGAATACCATGAATGGAGATGCGAAATTTTGACATATCAATTTTATAAGTAGGATGATAACGAAAAAGGGTTTGACCCAATTCCTAATAAAATCCTAAAAGTGGTAAAGGCAAATTTAGGATTTGGGTCTGATAAAGCAAATAAACCTAATAGTACCAATAAATGAAGTAACGAATGTTACCCAAGTGCTTGGTTAAATCTACAAAATGGTCAAAGTTCAAAAATAAACGCGTTGGGCACAAATCTGTACAAAACTAAAGGGTTGTGGGAAAAGGGAAAAGAATCGAACAAGTAGGAACAATACCTTTGTGTAGACTAAATGCAAAAACACATTATTTATTTCTTTTGGTTGTTATTTCCAATTGGTGCTTTGGCTCAGACCGAAACCCCAGTAGTGAAAT
>CAILJQ010000291.1 GCA_903834625.1 uncultured Bacteroidota bacterium | reverse complement strand
ATTGGTTCAAACCGAAACTGCTTGCGAAAAAATACCCTACCATACCCCCAACTTTTATGTAAAAGATGGCCACTTTATTTTACCAGCTACAACAACCGGTTTGAACCAAGAAACAAGCTTATCATTTTTTGGCACCCATAATTTGCAAAACATGATGGCGGCTAAAAATGCTTGCTTAAAGGCAGGTTTAAATGCTGCACAGTTTTATGAAGCAATTAGTTCATTTAAAGGAACTGCCAAGCGTTTAGAAACACTGAAAGAAACGCCAAATAGTTTAATTATTCGCGACTTTGCCCATGCACCTTCTAAGCTACAGGCAACTGTAAATGCTGTGCGAGAATTATACCCAGAGAGAAAACTCATTGCTGTATATGAGTTGCATACTTTTAGTAGCCTTAACAAAGACTTCTTACCACACTACCACAATACTTTGGCTAAAGCCAATACAAGAGTGGTACTGTTTAGCAAACATGCATTAGAAGTAAAGAAAATGCCTATGCTCGACCCCACTGAAGTAGCAAAGGGTTTTGGTGAAGGGGTAACTGTGTTTACCAACAAAGATGAATTGAGAGCCTTTATTGAAAATGCCTACAGTGGTGAAGAAAATATCCTACTTATGAGCAGTGGAACATTTGATGGAATGAATGTAGATTTTTAGGACAAAAAATAATTGCATTCATTACCCTACAAAAAAAGGCTGTTGATTTCAATATCAACAGCCTTTCTTTTTAAGTCATTCAAAAATTATAAAGCAGCAATGCTTTTCTTCAATACCTCAATCTTAGCTTCAGCATCAGCTTTTTTCTGACGTTCTTTTTCAACCAATTCTGGTTTAGCGTTGGCCACAAATTTTTCGTTGCTCAACTTGGCATCTACAGATTTCATGAAGCCTTGCAAGTATTCAATTTCCTTTTCCATTTTCTCCTTTTCTGCAGCCACATCAATAGTTAAATTCAATACTACAAACACTTCATCTGTATCTACTGGAAGCAATGTGGTGCCTTCTGGTTGCTCATGAACAAAGGTAAACTCAGATACATTGGCTAATTTGCAAATCAAGAAAATATAAGGCTCGTATAAGGTTTTGTCGTTGGCCTTCACAAAAATTTCAAATGCCTCTTTCGGGCTTAATCCCTTGGCATTCCTTAGGTTTCTTATTTGTTGAATGGTTTCAAAAACTCTCGATAAATCAACACTCTTGGCATCTTTCGCACTTGGGAAAGAGGCTACACAAATAGAGCTGCCTTCTGCCCTAACAGCCAAATTCTGCCAAATTTCTTCGGTAATAAAAGGCATGAATGGGTGCAATACTTGCATTAATGATTCAAAGAATTGTATGCTTTGATTGTAGGCACTTTCATTAATGGCTTCGCCAAAAGGAGGCTTCACCATTTCTAAGTACCAAGCACAGAAATCGTCCCAAATGAGTTTATAAATACTCATTAAGGCTTCATTTAATTTATACTCTTTAAACTGTCCATCTATTTCTACCAAAACCTGCGATAACCTAGCAGCAAACCACTCGGCACTCTTGGCATTGGCCTGAACCACTTGGGATGCAAAATCAGCATCGGGTTTATACTCCCAACCTTTTACCAACCGGAAAGCATTCCATATTTT
>CAILJQ010000290.1 GCA_903834625.1 uncultured Bacteroidota bacterium | reverse complement strand
GCTCCAGCAGCAACCTATTTGGTACCTGCAAACGATCCAGATGCAGGATCTACTTTAACCTTTGCCGCAACACCAGTTGCAGGTTCAACCAACCCTTCAGGGTTCTCAATCAACGGTACCTCGGGTTTGATATCCATGTCAACCGTTGGTAAAACTGTTGGTCAGTTATACAATGCACGTATTTCTGTTACAGATAACCAAGGAAATAGTATCTATTTAGATTTTATCATAAACATTGTTGGATCATCTAACCCTCCTGTTTTTGATTATACAGTTACACCTGCAAACGGTTCCATCTTTAATGTAATAGCAGGTCAAAACATTAGCTTTCCAATAAAAGCCACCGACCCAGATGCAGGTAGCACAGTAAGTATGTCGGCAGCAGGTTTACCAGCATACATTACTACCTCAAATTTTAGCTCAGCAGCATTGCCAGCTACAGGTAATCCTTCAAACACCAACTTTTCTTGGACGCCAGCTGCGGCTCAGATAGGAACTAACAATGTATTAACCTTTATTGCCACAGACAATGTAGGTGTTCAAAGAACAACATCAGTTACCATAAAAGTTGTGGCAGAACCAGCTCCTACTTTTATTTCACCTACACCTTTGGTAGGCTCCATTCGTCAAATTATGACAGGCACCTTGCACCAGGATGAAATTAAAGCACAAAGTTCATTAGGATCGAACGTTAGCATTTCATTTGCGACCATTCCTTCTGGCGCAAGCATGAGTCCGAGTATACCTACAACAGGAGCAAACCCAGGTGTATCAACCATGAGCTGGACACCAGTACCAGCAAATTTTGGCGTACATAACCTAAGTTATACTGCAAGCATTACCGCCTTTCCAACCATTTTCACCACACATTCATACCAATTAATTGTGAATACTGCACCAGTATTTACAAGTACACCTACAGGCTTAAGCTTTACGGCAGGTACACCATTTACATACAACATCATTGTAAGTGATCCTAATATTCCATACGGCGATGTTATTGATATTATTGGTGCTACAATTCCATCATGGCTTACCCTAACTGATAATGGAAATGGAACTGCTACCCTCACTGGTACACCATCAATAGCCAACATAGGTGTCCATGAAGTACATTTAGAAGCAGAAGACACTTATCACCATGGTAACCCTAGTCACGTTGAACAAGAATTTGAGATAACTGTATTAAATCCATGTACACCTATCTCATTTACCAATTGTCCGAGTAGTGTAAATGCAAACACCACTGCATCTACTTGCGACGCTTCAGTAACTTATGGTTTAACTACTGCTGGAACAACAGCGAGTTCAATAAACTACGTACTTACTGGAGCTACAGTTGGTTCTGGAAATGGAACTGGAAGCGGTTCAACTTTTAACAAAGGAATAACTACTGTAACAGTTACAGCCACTAACCCATGCGGAACAGCTACATGTAGCTTCACTGTAACTATTTCTGATGCTACCAATCCAATTGCTATTGCACAAAATGTAAATGTATCATTAGCAGCTGATGGCAGCGCAACCGTTAACGCAT
>CAILJQ010000289.1 GCA_903834625.1 uncultured Bacteroidota bacterium | reverse complement strand
TCGGAAGGTTTTTTAGGGTGTACTTGTAAGGAAGGTAATTTGCATTTAAATGAAGATTTTCTGATCATAGAAAAAAAATACATAGATGAAACCCGCACAAGGTTTCACCCGGTGATAACAGATTTGCTAAGAACCACACAACCTGTGATTCGATATGAATTGAATGATATTCTTATTGAAAAGAAAGATTGTGCCTGTGGAAGTCCATTCACCTGTTTAGAGAAAATTGAAGGTAGGTCGGATGATATTCTTTATTTTCAAAATGGAGTAGAAGAGGTAAGGATTTTTCCAGATTATTTTAGCAGAGCCATTGTTATGTCGGATGATAGTATTGTAGATTATGCCTTGGTTCAAACCGAAAGAAATGTATTGGAATTATTCGTTGAAAGTGACTCACCGGAGGCATTTACCCATGCTGAGGTATCATTGAATAACTTGCTACAAAGATTTGGTGTTTCTGCTATTGAAATAAGATTTCTGAAGGAAAGTCCACATGTTTTAGGCAACAAAAAAAGGAGGATTATACATGCACATAAATAAACCTGTAAAAATAGTTGCAATGGGTAAATACCTGCCTTCTGTTTATGAATCGCATGATTTGGAAAGAAATTATGGATTGCCTGAGGGTTGGTCTGAGAAAAACTCAGGTGTAAAACGCAGGAGAAAAGCCCTGTTTGAGTCGAACGGTTATATGGGAGCACGTGCCCTTGAAAACGCTCTGGAGAAGGCTTCTTGGGATTTGTCACATATAGATATGTTAATTGCTGCTGGTTCTACTTTTGATTATCCCTTGCCTCATCAATCGAGTGTGATTAAGAGTGAATTGAAGGAAGGATTAAGCCATCATTTTCCTGCCATTGATATTGACTCAACTTGCTTAAGTTTTATTAGTGCATTTGAAATGGCTGCTGCTTTGTTAGACGGAAAACAATACAAAAGAATAGCCATAGTGAATGCAGAAGTGGGGAGTAAAGGCTTAAATTCTAAAAATTGGGAAACCCTCACTCTGTTTGGCGATGCAGCAGTTGCTACTTTGGTAGCATATGATTCAGAAGGCCAATCGGGAGTTTGTAAAACGATGCAACGAACCTATTCCGAAGGAGTTAATCATACCATCATCAAAGGAGGGGGGAACAAGTATTTTGCGCGCGATTACCCGTATGATGAAGAGTTATTCTCCTTTCAAATGCATGGAATTAAGTTATTGAAAATGGCTAAAAGAATTATGCCTGAGTTTATGGATAGCTTTTTTGAAGATTTGCCATTAAACCTAACTGAGATTGATGTTATCATTCCACATCAAGCTTCTAAAACTGGTTTGCAGATATTCAAAAATACCTTTGCATTTAAACCAAACCAAGTGAAAGAAAATTTGTTGGAATATGGAAATTGTATTTCAGCATCTATTCCATTGTTGTTGTTAGAAACCATTGAAAAGGGTGAGTTGCAAAGGGGTGATTATTGCTTTTTAACGGGTACCTCGGCAGGTTTTGGTATGGGTGGCACTTTGATAAAATACTAGTGATGGAACATGTAAATTTGGCTTTAGGGAACGCCTCTTTATTGGTTTTGGTGATATTAGAATGTTTCCTGCTTCATTTTGTTTGGAAAGAAAAAATACCATGGAAAGAAGTGGTTACCAACCTTAATTCTGGACATATTTTGCTATGGATTGGAAGAGGGTTTGAGGTGGCTGCTTATTATTATCTATACAAACATCTTTCCCTTAATTTGTTGAATAGTTGGAATGCTCAACTGTTATGGATTTTTGCTTTTGTGAGTTGGGACTTTTGCTTTTATTGGATGCATAGATATAACCACGTCATAAAATTATTTTGGAGCATACATTCCGTGCACCATGAAGGTGAATTTTTTAACCTATCCTTAGGTATTAGAAACTCCTGGTATAGCTCTATTTCTTCCTTGCCATTTTTTGTTGTTTTGGCAATCATTGGTGTTCCGTTTCAATTATTTGTGGTGGTTTCTTCTATTCATTATTTTATTCAATTTTATAACCACAACCATTTGGTGAAAAAGAGTTTTTGGTTAGAATATATTTTAATTACACCCTCACACCACCGCGTACATCATGGTAAAAATGAACCTTATGTAGACAAAAACTTTGGAGGTACTTTTGTTTTTTGGGATAAAATGTTTGGCACATTTCAGCCAGAATTAGCAGACGTTCCAGTTGAATTTGGATTAAACAATCATCAGGTAACTTATAATCCCATTAAGGTAAATAATAATCCTGTGGGTGAGTTGTTGGGAGTTAGAAATTTATTCCATCGGTCTGAACCAAAATCTAAGCCTATATCAAATGCATTGCTTACCATAGGTGCCTTGTTATTGTTCTTATTACTTCTATGTTTTATTCACCTAGAGGATACTCTTGAATTGAAACAAAAATTAACACTCATTGGTCTTTTGTTTTCAGGTACTTGGGGTTTGGGCGCAGTGATGGAACAAAGTGTTTGGGG
>CAILJQ010000288.1 GCA_903834625.1 uncultured Bacteroidota bacterium | reverse complement strand
CGCCGGTGTGCCGATCAGCAGCGAGAGCGTCAGCACCCACAGCGCATCGTTCGACAGGTCGAACTGGATGCCCAGAACCGGCGCCAGCAGCGCGAGCGGCAGGCCGGACACCACCTGTTTTGCGTTTACTTGGGTCAACAGAAATAATGGCAATTGTTTTGTCTTCAAAATCGAGCAAGAACCTGCGCACCAACTCGTCTACCAAAGAAGATTTTCCTGCTCCACCTGTTCCTGTAATACCTAAAACAGGGGTATTGGTAATTTTCCATGCGGCTTGTTGCTGAACCATATGAAAATTATCTGGAAAGTTTTCGGCTGCAGAAATAAGTTTGGCAATCGATTTATAATCTTTTTCCGCTAAATGACTTACCTCTCCATTTAAGTTGGTTCCAGTGGCATAGTCACATTTCTCCAACATATCATTAATCATACCTTGTAATCCCATGGCTCTGCCGTCATCTGGATGGTATATGCGGGTAATGCCATAGGCCTGCAATTCTGCAATTTCCTCAGGCAAAATGGTTCCGCCTCCTCCTCCAAAAATCTTAATATGACCGCAGCCTTTTTCCTTGAGCAAGTCGTGCATGTATTTAAAATACTCAACATGTCCGCCTTGGTAGCTGGTCATGGCAATGGCATTAGCATCTTCTTGTATGGCAGTATTTACAACCTCTTCTGCACTTCTATCATGCCCTAAATGAATTACCTCGGCGCCACTTGCCTGAATGATTCTACGCATGATATTAATGGCTGCATCATGCCCATCAAACAAGCTTGCTGCTGTTACAATGCGAACTTTGTTCTTAAGAATATATTTTTCGATGTTCTCCATGTGTGGATTTGACTTTGCTTTGCTGGCAAAAATAGCTTTTTGCTTGGTAAAAAGAAGCTATTTAGGGCTTTTCCTAAAAGCGGTAGAGAAAGGAATTTCTGGCATTAATCGCATTATTGGGTATGCCCGGAGGTGGTTTTGAGTTGTAGTTCTGACCCAATGAAAAACGAAATGCCAGTTTTTGTGTGATTAACCATTCGGCTTTTATCTCTGAAAGTACCAAGAAGTCAGAAAAATCAATGACATCTGGTTGGTAGTATAAAACCAAATCGAAGTTAAAGTTGCGCTCTTTGTAATAAATGAAACTGGCATATAAACTAAACCTGTTACGTACATTTCGAGCCATCTCATCGGTAGTTTCTTCGTAAGTATACAGCCATTTAGGACTGATAAATACTTTAATACTATCATTATCGTAAAGCCTAAAACGCGGTCCAGCACCCAATAATCCCCTAAATTTCAGTCCAATTTGTTGGTTAAATTGTGTTTGGGCATATGCCTCTCCGCTTAACCAATCTTTGAGTTGCTTTTTATACCTTATATGCTGGTAACTGTTGTATTCTAGGTTTTGCGTATTTGCCCTCACAAAGTTAAATTCATTTAAAAATAAGTAGGTATTTACATCCCTTTTGTGCTCCAATTGAAATTTATTTCCTAGGGTAAGTATTTGATTTTGGTTCTGAACCAAGTTAAAGATCAACTCCAAGTTGCCGTGCCAACCGGTATCGCGGGTATCGTATTTGCGTGATTCAAAGTTGATAACCTGCTGAGCCTGAATTTTTATTAGGTTCAGACCGAAAAAAATAATAACGAAAATGAGTTTGCGTTTTACCTTCACTGCCCGCAAAATTAAACATGGTGGACAATTTACGGGTGCTAAAAAAATATTTTTATTACATTTGTCCCCCTAATAACTCATGCACATGGAATTAAAAGATATCGTAGCAATAGCCGGACAAAGCGGTTTGCATAAAATTGTTGGAAGAAGTAAAAACGGATTAATCGTTGAAACCATTGGTACCGGAAGAAGATTCTCTACCAGTTTTCAGGATAAAGTTTCTGTTTTGGAAGACATCTCCATTTATACTGTAGAAGAAGATTTGAGGTTAAACAAAGTCTTCTTAAAGTTAAAAGATGCGGGTGAAGTGCCAACAGCCAAAGACGAAATGAAGAAATCACGTGAGTTTTTAATTGCTACCATTCAATTAGACAGCGAACGCGTGTATGATAATGATATCAAGAAATTGTTGAATTGGTACCACTGGCTAAAAGATGTATTGGATTTTAGCAAGTTAAACGAAGAAGAAACTGCTGAAACACCTGCAGAATCTAGTGATGCCGTTGAAGCTAGCGCCGAAACTTCTGAAGAAGCAAAACCAAAAAAGACTGCTGCAAAGAAAGCTGCTGCACCTAAAAAAGCTGCCGCTGTTAAAACAGCTGCTGCTCCTAAGGCCAACTCAAAAGGAGCGGGTGGTTCTAAAACTACTTACAGACCAAAATCTGTTTAATAATATTACTTCAAAAAAAAGCCACCTTATGGGTGGCTTTTTTTTTGCTATTTACCTAAGAAAAATCTTATTGAGGTAGGCACGCTTGTCTTTTATTGTTATGCCACTACCTCATAATATTCTTTTGATGAGAATTTTGATTGCTTCCTAAAATAAAAGAGCTGCTCCATGGAATGAAGCAGCTCTTTTTGTTGAGTGAGTTCACCATTACAAAACTTCTGAGTGTTGAAATGCTTTGATGAAATTTTCTTTCTGACTGCATTCACAATTCATTGGTTGAAACCTAGCACTGAAATGGCGCAACTGCTTTGGTTGCCAGACTATTTTTACACCTTTGAGTTCGTTCTTTCTGGCATTGATATCTGTTAAGGCTTCTATGACATAATCTATATGACTTTGGGTGTAAACCCTTCTAGGGATAGCCAAACGAACCAAATCCATTGGAGCAGCTTTTTCTGTTCCGTCGTATTGTAATCCAAACATAACTGTGCCTATCTCACAAGCCCTTATACCTGCATGCAAATACATTTCAATGGCCAATGATTGTCCAGGATATTCCAATGGATTGATATGTGGTAACATGCTTCTAGCATCAATATAAACTGCATGTCCGCCTGCTGGTTTTACAATAGGAATACCTGCATTTGTTAAATGTTGTGCCAAATATTGAGTGGAGCTTATTCTGTAGTGCAAATAATCTTCATCTATTACTTCTTCTAAACCTGTGGCAATGGCTTCTAAATCTCTTCCAGCTAAACCGCCGTAAGTAGGAAAGCCTTCAGTTAAAATAAGGAGATTCCGGGCCGCTTCAGCCCAATCTGGGTTGTTCATGGCCAACCAGCCGCCCATATTTACCAATGCATCTTTTTTAGCACTCATGGTGCATCCATCTGCATAAGAAAACATCTCTTGCACAATTTGCTCCACACTTACGTTTTCATATCCTTCTTCCCGCATTTTAATGAAGTAGGCGTTTTCAGCAAATCTACAAGCATCCATAAACAAGGGGATATCGTACTTCATACATATATAGCGCGTGTCTTTGATGTTTTGCATAGAAACAGGTTGTCCGCCGCCCGAATTATTTGTAATGGTTAACATCACCAAAGGAATATTTTCTGCTCCCTTTTCGCGGATAAAAGCTTCTAAACGCTCAATATCCATATTCCCTTTAAATGGATGCTCTAAGTTGGGAATTTTTCCTTCTGCAATGACCAAGTCAATGGCCTCGGCACCTGTAAATTCAATATTTGCGCGGGTAGTGTCGAAATGCGTATTGTTCAGAATGTATTTGCCCGGTTTACCTATAATAGAAAATAGGATTTTCTCTGCAGCTCTCCCCTGGTGGGTTGGGATAATATGCGAAAAAGGCATCAAATGATGAACAGCCTTATGAAACCGGTCGAATGATGGGCTGCCCGCATACGACTCATCGCCGCGCATCATAGAGGCCCATTGGTTTGCGCTCATGCTGCTCGTTCCACTATCTGTAAGTAAATCAATGATTACATCCTCACTATCGAGCGCGAATAAATTATAATGCGCCTTCTCTAGGAAATTTTCTCTTTCCTCACGGCTTGTCATACGAATAGGTTCAACCGATTTGATTCTGAAAGGTTCAATAATAGTTCTCATTTGTTGGGTAATTTGTTTCCGAATTAAGAGGCCTATGTCTTTAGAAAAAATGATTAAAATCCTTTTTTCTTTTTCTGCAACATTTTTCTTTAAAAAATGACAATTACCTGTTGTATTTTTAAAGGGCAAATCATGAACAATTTCACCCAAAAAATTCTTGCAATTCTTGCCTTTTGCATGCTATTGCTGGGGCTTATTTTACTGAGTAAACAAAAGCCCACTCCTTTTCATCGTGCTGTTTACCATTGGAAGTCGACTTTCGCTCGTTCTTCTTACGACCTAGATGAAAACAAATTTTTTGAAGCACATAGCATTCGAAAAATATATCTGAAAATGTTAGATGTAGATTACAGCGAAGCTGGACTTATCATACCAGTAAGTAAAACCAGAATAGATTATTATATCTCCCCTGAAAATGATAGTTTAGTATACGTTCCAGTGGTATATATTTCTAATAGGGTAATTCAATTTATGCCTACACAGGATATTGATTATTATGCCAAGTTATTTTTAGAACATACCCTAAGAATAGAAACCTACACCAACCGTGGGGTAAATGAAGTGCAAATAGATTGCGATTGGACAGAAGGTACCAAGGATAAGTACTTCCTACTATTGCAAAGAATGCGCTATTGGATGCCGAATTTGAAGTATTCTGTTACCCTGCGTTTGTACCCTTTTAAGTACCGAACAAAACTGGGAGTTCCGCCTGTGAATAGAGTGATGTTGATGATGTACAATTTAGAAAATGCAAAAAAAATGGAATTGAACAATTCACTGTTTGACCCAAATGTGGCGGCCAAATATGTAACTAAAACGCCTTATCCTTTGCCGACGGATTTTGCCATTCCTGCCTTTTCATGGTCCTTGTTGTTTCGTCATGGACAATTTCTTCGCGTGTTTTCTGATAATATTTTAGATGAATTAGAAAACGAAAAATCACGTTATGTTGGGGTTAATGAAGCTTATGTTAAATACCGCAAATTGGGCTACAACAAATTCTTAATCGAAGAAACTCCTAGTTTTTATAACGACTATGATTTGCGCGCAGGTGATATCCTTAAAATAGAATCTTGTGGAGCCGATGAGCTCAAACAAGCATCTGCCTTAATAATCCGCTTTCATCCAAGGAAAGATGCCACCATTGCCATTTTTGATTTTGATTTAAAAGAACTCAATAAAATATCTTATGAAGACCTTGAAGCTGCTTATACTCCTTTGCATTAATGCAGTAGTTAATTTTTTACCGCAAGAGTTAAAAGCGTGTGGTTTTACCTTGTATAAAGAGGAATGGCGCTTTTGGACTTTCGATCCCAATATTGGCGCAGATCCGGGTTTGCGCAGGATGTTTTATTCAATCGATTTCTTTCATGAGGGATTTCAGAACTCTTATTTTTATGATCCATTTGAAGATGATAAATTTCATGAGACAGATGAATACCAAACCAATGTTAAACAATGGTTAAAACACTGTAAGGAGCTTGATCCAAATAATTCATTAACAGAAAAAGATATCACCACCTTGTTATATGAAACCCTTCCGCAAGATTATTTCAAATTACGTGAAGGCCTGATAAAAGAAAATAAATTCATGGCCTTTTTGTTTCAACATGCTAGCCTTTTGGCTTATATAGATTTTGCCAAAAAATGTGAATACTTTTCTAATTATCCGAAAGAAACATGGGCTTGTGATGATTGTCCGCGTATCATAAGTCCGAGCCATATAGAAAAGGGTTCAAGGTATAATTATACATGGTACGAAAGTATACCCAATGATACCAATCAGACACCTCAATTGATAGAGTTGGGTAAACAAATGTTAGCAAAAACGCAGGATCTATTTCTAAAAGAAAGAATTGCTTTCCAAATGGTGCGCTTAAGTTATTACCAAGGTTTGTTTGAAAGTACCAATGCCTACTATCAGCAATATTTGGCCAATTTGCCTAACAACAATTGGTTAAAAAACAATGCTCTTATGTATACTGTACTTAAATTAGAGGGCGCAGAAAAGAATATAGGTTTAGCAAGAATTTTTGGTGTTTGTCCAGATAAGAGATATCGATGTGTGCAGTTGTTTGATAAAAGCTTTTTTGAGGCAACATTAAAGTTAACAAAAAACATCCATGAAGAAGCATTGGTGCGTATAATATTTGCCATTAACCAGCCGATGGAGCAATTGCAGAACCTGCAAAAAATAACACAGCTTGAACCTAATAATCCCTTACTTCCTATGTTATGGGTGAGAGAAATAAACAAGTTAGAAGATTGGGTAATGGGTTCTTACTATTCAGAGTTTGGTTCAACCCGATTTGATTACTGGGATGAGTTTAGGTTACAAGCCATCCAAAATCAAAGAAAGAAAGATTTGGTATACGCCGCTCAAGTAACAAAGGTGTTAGAGCAAACCTACCAGAATTCTCGCCCAGCTTATAAAGATATGTATGCTTTGTGTCTTGGATTTGTGAAGTTTATGCAAAAAGATTTGAATGGCGCACAACAAGCATATGCTTTGGTTCAGACCGAAAAATTAAACCAAATAGCCAAAGTTCAATTTGCCTTATGCAAAGCAATGCTCACACTTTCTAATGCCGAAAAAATTACACCCAAAATGGAAGAGGAAGTAGCTGCTGTTTTGCATTTATTACAAACCAATCAAACCCTTTATCCGCAAAGAAGAGAGATGTTATATAGCCTTGTAAATTTTATGGCGAAGGAGTTTATCCAAAGAGGAGAAAATGCCAAAGGATTAATGCTATATGGATTCTCTGCAAAGCCTTATGCCAGTCACCCATTATTAGGTTTGGGCAATGTATATACCCAAATTTATACCCATGTATCGCCACAAGACATTGATCATATGTTACACATCATTGGCAAAACAAATAAAACCGCTCTTGAGAAATTTTTATGTGGCAAAGTTTTTCAATATACCTATGATTATGATAGTGAATCAAAGCAAATCTGGGACATCAATAAACTGCGCGATATTCAAAGCATGTTATGGGTGCAAGAAGATAAATTGTTTGAAGCCTATAAGGTCTTGCAACAAATAGACACCTCCTATTGGAGCAATGATGTTTACCAAGATTTTAAAGTAGATAACCCTTTTTGTTTGAACCCATGGAACGCTCATTTGCCAATGAATTTTACCAAGGTACAATACAACAAGGCCAGTTTCTTGAAAGAGCTTATCAGGCTCAAAACAAGTTTACCGCAATTGAAGGGAGAAGAAAAGGCTCGGGTGCTTATGTCTGTAGCAAATGCCTATTACAGCATGACGTATAACGGCAAGTATTGGATCATGCAAAAAAATTACCAAGGTGGAGGAGAACCATGGGAAGATAGCAGTGATGTTGATCCAACTTATTATTCGGGTGCTAGGGCTAGGTATTATTACAAACAGATTCTGCAAACATCTAAAGATCCTAAACTAATTGGTGGCACTGTGTATATTTTGCAAGTGGCTTTTGAAAATTCAAATTCGCAAAGCGCTGCCAATAAGATGGTTTTGAAAAATAATATGGAAGCCAAAGATATTTATGAACAAATGAGCATGAACTGCGATTTGTTCTATGAATTCATCAAAACATATAATTATTTTGGTCCACCCAAGAAAATTAATGCACGTACATCATGATTACCATCACACACCACAAATTTTTAGCTGATAAATTAAAGGTTACTTCATGGGAAGTAATTGAACCTTATTTCACACAACTCCTCACCAGAGAGCTACATTCAAAAGCTGAATTAGAATTATGGCTTAAACATCGCAGCGAATTAGAGGCATTCCTTAGCGAAGACCTTGCTTGGCGTTATGTAAAAATGACCTGCGATACCAACAACAAAACTTTAGAAGAAGCATACCTCTTTTTTGTGAGTGAAATTGAACCTAAAATTTCACCCCTAAATGATGCTTTAAATAGAAAGTTGGCAGCTTGTACCTTCTTGCCAGAATTGGATCAGCAAAAATACTTTATATACCTGCGCGGTTTAAAGAAGGAGATAGAAATATTTAGGGAAGATAATGTGCCTTTGATGGCTAAAATAGCAACAGAAGCGCAAAAGTACGGTAGCATTTTAGGTAGCATGAGTGTTGAAATGGAAGGTAATGAACTTACCTTACAACAAGCTGCGAATTACTTAAAGAATCCAAATAGAGCCTTGCGTGAAGAAGCATTCAAAAAAATCAATGAAAAGAGAATGCAACATGCAGATGAATTAGATGCCTTGTTTGATGAATTGATTCAATTACGCCATCAAGTAGCTTTGAACGCGGGTTTCGAAAACTTCCGCGATTACATGTTCGCTGCCATGGGTAGATTTGATTATACCCCGCAAGATTGTTTTGGTTTTCATGAGGCTATTCAAAACCAAGTAATTCCTTTGGTAAAGCAGTTTCATGCTGAACGCAAAAGCAAACTTGGTCATGATTTAAAACCATGGGATATGGAGGTTGATGTTGACAATAAACCTGCCCTTGAACCATTTACCAGCGGCTCTGATTTACTGGTAAAAACCATTAAATGTTTTGGGAAAGTAGATGATTATTTTGCTTGGTGCATCAAAACCATGGACGAGATGAATCGATTGGATTTAGAGAGCAGAAAAGGAAAAGCCCCAGGCGGATACAATTACCCAATGGCAGAAACCAATGTGCCTTTTATTTTTATGAATGCTGCTAGCAGCACACGTGATGTAGAAACCATGGTGCATGAGGGCGGACATGCAGTGCATTCTTTCTTGAGTAAAGATTTAGAATTGGCTGCTTTCAAAAATTGTCCAAGCGAAGTGGCCGAATTGGCAAGCATGAGCATGGAATTAATTAGTTATGATGGTCAGGATGAATTTTATCCAAATCCCGAAGATTATAACCGCGCCAAAGAAGAGCACCTAGAAGGTATCATCAAAATTCTCCCATGGATTGCTACAATTGATAAATTTCAACATTGGATATACAGCAACCCAACCCATACCCGAGAAGATAGGAAAGCCTATTGGGTGCAATTGAGCAAAGACTTTGGCACAGGAATGGTTAACTGGGAAGGCTATGAGCATTTTCAGGCCTATACGTGGCAAAAACAATTGCACTTGTTTGAAGTGCCTTTCTACTACATAGAATATGGAATGGCGCAGTTAGGTGCATTATCTGTTTGGAGAAATTATTTAACCAACAAATCATTGGCCATTGAGCAATATAAAAATGCATTGGCTTTGGGGTATACCAAAACCATTGGAGAGATTTATGAAACCGCTGGTATTAAATTTGATTTCTCTGAAAACTATATCAAAAACCTCATGCAATTTGTAGGGGAAGAATTAGAGAAGTGTAAATAATTTTTATTCGGTCTGAACCAAAAACATAGAAGCGTATAAAGTAAGATGAAGATATTTTGTATTGGAAGAAACTATGGCGCACATGCCAAAGAATTAGGAAATGCTGTACCTGAAAATCCGGTGGTTTTTGCAAAGCCAGATACCGCTTTGCTCAAAAATGGAGAAAGTTTTTATGTGCCAGATTTTAGTAACGACGTGCACCATGAGGTAGAATTGGTCATTAAGATTAGCAAAGTAGGTAAAAACATTCAAGAGAAATTTGCCCGCAACTATTTTTCTGAAATTGGCTTAGGTGTAGATTTTACCGCAAGAGATTTGCAAACAGAGCTCAAAACCAAAGGACTCCCTTGGGAGCTTGCCAAAGGCTTTGATGGTTCAGCACCTATTGGAGAATTTATGTCTATAGAAGGAGTAAACATTCATGATATTTCTTTCTCCTTGCATAAAAATGGTGAATTGGTTCAGACCGGAAACAGTGCCGATATGATTTTTTCTATGGAGAAAATAGTGAGTTTTATCTCATCCTATTTTACCTTAAAAGTAGGCGATCTTATTTATACTGGAACCCCTGCAGGAGTTGGCAAGGTTGTTGCCGGAGATAAGCTTGAAGGATTTATTGGCAACAAAAGCATGTTGGCTTTTGAGGTGAAATAAACCAACATCAAATGAAAAAAAATGAAAGCAATTAAACAGAAATACCTATTTGTTTTTTACTTCTGTTTGATGCAGACTGCTTTCGTGTATGGCCAAACTCCTTATCCACAAAACTACTTTAGGTATCCGCTCGATTCATTGCCTAACCTGGTTTCACCTTTTGGAAGTTTGAGAGATAACCATTTTCATAGTGGCATGGATTTGCGTACCAATGGGAGGGAAGGCCTGCCGGTATACGCTGCCGCCGATGGATTTATTAGTAGAATTAAGGTGCAAAAGAATGGTTATGGAAAGGCCATTTATATTGAACATGCCAATGGCTATTCAACAGTATATGGTCATTTGCAAAAATACCATGGTGCCATTGCAGAATGGATTCATAAATACCAATACATCAACAAAACCTTTGAGTTTGATAAGATTTTTATGAAACCTTTTCTCTTGGTTAAAAAAGGAGATACCATTGGATTTAGTGGTAATAGCGGTGGAAGCACTGGCCCACATGTGCACTTTGAAATTAGGAATTCTCAAACAGAAAAAACGCTTAATCCTGCGCTTTTTGGGATCATACCTTTTGATACTTTATATCCTATTATCACTAAAATTCATGTATACAAATTTGTGCAAGAAGGTCTACTACTCAAAAAACAAATCGACCTTTCCTCAAAGAATGTAATAGATGTAGGTTTTGGTCCGCAATGGAAAGATACCTTGGTGTTAAGTTCAGAAACCTTTGCCTTTGGGCTTGAAGCTTTTGACTATATCCATAATGGTCGTGATGAAAAAGGAATTTATATGTATTCCTTAAACCATAACTCAGTTCCTGTTTTTTCGCATACCCTCAATGAATTCGCATTTGATGAAACCAAATACATCAATGCTCACCTAGATTATGCTTGGTATAAACTGCAAAAACAAAGAATTCAAAAGTGTTTTATTTCAGATGGAAATCTATTGGGCACCTACTTTACCTATGGAAACAAAGGGAAGATTACCCCAAAAATTGGTGAAATGGGTGAACTCATGTTTTGGGTTCAAGACAATAATAAACATACTACATCTTTGCGTGTGATATATAAAACGGTTGGCACAAGTCAAGATGCAGATAAGCTATCCTACGAACAAAGTATATGGGGAAAACGCCCTATACTGCCGGGCAAATCTCAAACCATAGTGGCACCAGGTTTAGAAATAAAAATGGACCCTAAATCTGTGTACGATACAGTTTATTATGAGTTAAAAGTTAACCCAACACCAACCAATGCTTTCTCAGAAGAATACAACTTTCATACTCCCCTGGTACCAATACACGCCAGTTTTGATATTGCCATAAAACCAGTAGCTTGTCCTGTAGGTTTAGAGAAAAAATTGGTGCTTGCCTACGGGAATCCAAAGGCAGATAACTATAACAGTATAGGAGGTAGTTATGATAAAGGTTGGGTGCGAGGCAAGGGAAGCAATTTTGGAAATTACACCCTTTTATTAGATACCATTCCCCCGAGCATAAAATGGTCGAAATACAAAAACGACTACGACGATTCTGATACCCTTCGGTGGGATTTTGACATACGGGATAACCTTTCTGGAATTAGTAAATATGAAGCTTTTTTAAATGAGCAATGGGTACTGTTAGACTATGATGCCAAGAACCATATTGTAACCTATCAATGGGATGAGGTGTTGAAACAAACGGCCCAAAAGCTTTGGTCGAGTAGCATGTTAGAGGGTGAAGTGCCAACTGTAACTATGAAAATTATTGTATCAGATGCAAAAGGAAATAAGCAAGAACGCGAATTTCGTTTGATGCTTCCTCAAAACTTTTAAGGTTTTTTAGGGTTATTTCTTTATTCATTATTACATTATGGCTATTTTATTAAAAGAAGGCGATAAAGCCCCAAACTTTAAAGCAATCAACGAAAAAGGAGAATTGGTATCCTTATCAGATTTTAAAGGGAAAAAGTTAGTACTTTATTTTTATCCCAAAGATGACACTCCAGGATGTACTGCAGAGGCTTGCGATTTAAGAGACAATTACCAAAGTTTTTTGGCCAAAGGTTATGAAGTTTTGGGTGTGAGTCCAGATGGTGTTACCAAACACCAAAAGTTCATCAAAAAACATGAATTGCCATTTTCTTTATTAGCAGATGAAGACAATGCTGTGGCTATAGCCTATGGTACTTGGGGAGAGAAAAGCATGTACGGCAAAAAATACATGGGTATTTTACGCACCACTTTTGTGATCAATGAAAAAGGGAAAATAGAAAAGGTGATAGAAAAGGTGGATACCAAAAACCACACAGCTCAATTAATATAAGAGAAGCTTCATTGGTTCAAACCGGTTTATTTTTCGGTTTGAACCAATGAGATATTTCTTAAAAGTGGCGTGCAACGGCTGCAGAAATTTTAGCTGCAGGAAGTTCTTCCATACATGAGGTTCCATCTAGGCAGCTACCTCTATAAAAGCATTTACAAGCCTTATCTGGCATCACAATTTCACCTTTACCAAATAGGTCAAATTCATGCTTGTTGAAGATATTATTCATAAGAATAATTTTCTTTCCTAATGCAAGGGTAATATGCATGCCCATGGTAACCTGAGTAATTACCAAATGACATTGGTTCACCAAATTGATAAATTCAAACAAACTATAATATCCTAAATAGGTAGCGCCCGAACGTTTCTGAATTTCTTTGTTCCTCGCATCTTCAGCCTCACCGCCCAACAAGAGCACCAATGCATCAGGATGTTGTTTCTGAACCAAGGCAACCAATTCAACCCATTTGTCAATACTCCACAAACGGGTAGTCCATCTTCCACCACAACCTGTGTTCATACCTATAATTTTTTTACCTGATGGCAAGTTCCATTGGTATCCTTTCTCATTGTGGGTATCCATTAAATAAGGCTCACCTTGGTGTTGCATTCCGCAGATTTCAAAAATCTCTTGTAAGTAGCTTTTAGTATTGGCCTGACTAATATCGTCGAACATGCCTGTATTAAACTTGTGCTGAGCCAATGAATTGTAGGGTTGTATTTCATTGTCTTTTAACACAAACCCGAATTTTTCTTTGGCCTCTACAACTTTTAACAAAGCTCCTGCTTCTTTTTCTTTATCTAGGTTAATGGCAATATCCCATGAGCTGTGTTGGGCATACATGATAGAATTATGGTCCCACTTCAAAATTTCATCAATTTGAGAAGAAGGCAAAATGTCTGGTGTCCAGGTAAGCCAAGTAATTTTGCAGTTAGGATACATCTCTTTGAACTTAACCACCAATGGGGTAGTTCTTATAACATCTCCAATGGCACCTAGCTTAATGATGAGGATGCGCTTAGAAACGGGTGTATAGGCCGCACAGTTCTCGCAATGGTAACCATGTTGTTTGTGTGGCTTGCAGGGAATATGTCCCTTAAAATGTAAACAGTCTGCTTTATATATCATAGCTTTGGTATCAAATGTCATATGCAAGATATGACAGCTTTCGGCAAACCTAAGGTTTAAGTCACTAAAAGGCAATTCCACGACAAAATTATACCGCTTATCGAAACTTTGGGTACATTTTGTCAGTGACAGTATTTTTTGGACACTAATTTGTATCTTGCTGAGTCTATTAACAAATCAAATATGAAAAGAAGCAACATTATTCTTTTGGTTATTGGTGCTGCCCTGTTATTGCTAGTCTTTAACGGTTGTGGCAGTTACAATTCAATGGTTACAAAACAAGAGGGAGTAAGCAATGCCTGGGCACAGGTTGAAAATGTTTACCAACGCCGACTTGATTTGATTCCTAATTTGGTGAGTACCGTAAAAGGTGTGGCCAATTTTGAACAAAAAACATTGACAGATGTAATTGAAGCAAGAGCAAAAGCCTCATCAATGACAGTGGATGCAAGCAAATTAAGTCCGGAACAAATTTCTAAATTTCAGTCGTCGCAAGGCGAATTGAGTCAAGCATTGGGACGTTTGATGGTTGTTGCAGAGCAATATCCTCAATTAAAAGCAACCCAAAACTTCCTTGAGCTACAATCGCAATTAGAAGGTACTGAAAATCGCATTGCAGTTGAGCGCGGTAAGTTTAATGATGTGGTGTTAGACTATAACTCTTATATCCGTAAATTCCCTCAAGTACTGTTTGCCGGAATTTTTGGATTCGATAAAAAAGGCTATTTCGAAGCCGATCCAGGCGCTGAAAAAGCACCTAAGGTAGAATTTTAATAACATTAAAGGAGGTCTTTTACAGACCTCCTTTTTCATCTTTACATGACAAAAAACACCTTTAGCAAAGAAGAACAGCAACGCATTGTGGAAGCTATTCGCCATGCAGAACTGGCCACTTCTGGCGAAATTCGCCTGCATATAGAGCCTGGAACATCTCTAAATCCGGTAGAGAGAGCCAAGCAGGTTTTTGAACAATTAGGTATGGGAAATACCGAACTCAAAAATGGCGTACTTTTCTATTTGGCCATTGAAGACCGTAAATTGGCCATCATTGGCGATTCCGGCATTCACCAAAAGGTGGGCGATAATTTTTGGCAGGAAGAAAAAGAACTTATGGTAAACCACTTTTTAAAAGGAGATTATACCACAGGCATCTGCAAAGCCATTGAACAAGTTGGAGAAAAGTTAAAACTTTACTTCCCATTCCAACAATCAGATACCAACGAATTAAGCAATGATATTTCCTTTGGAGGCTAAGCGTATGACTAAATTTAAATTACTCATTTTCCTCCTCCTTTCTGTTGTAGGTATTCAAGCAAAAGACATTCCTGCCAAACCTAACCCACCTAGGTTGGTGAATGATTTTGCAGGAGTTTTAGCCCCAGATCAATTGCAATCCTTAGAATCAAAATTGGTCGCATATAGTGATAGCACCTCTACTCAAATAACCATTGTTATTGAAAATAGCCTTGAGGGCGACGATGATTTTGATTACAGTTACCGAATTGCACAAGGCTGGCAAATTGGAATGAAGGGCAAAAACAATGGCCTACTAATTTATGTGGCCATTAACGATAGAAAAATTAGAATCCAAAATGGGTATGGCCTTGAAGGGACAATAACCGACGCCCTTTCGAGAAGGGTTATTGAAGAAAATATCAAACCCAATTTTAAGGGCAAAAACTATTTTCAAGGGTTAGATGAAGCCACAGATATTTTTATGCGGGCAGCATCGGGTGAGTTTATTAATGATACACCTCGCCAAAGAAAGAGTGATTCACCTCCACCTCTCATTGTCATTCTCATTATTATCATTTTCATCATCATTCTCATTTTTAGAAATAAAAATGGTGGTCACCACCGTGGGTATTCAGGCGTTGGTCCGTTTTTTGGAACCTTTGGCAGCGGAGGCTTCAGCGGCGGCGGATCTAGCAGTGGTGGCGGCGACAGCGGTGATTTTGGTGGATTTGGTGGTGGCAGTTTTGGTGGCGGTGGCGCTGGAGGAGATTGGTAAATTATTTATTTTCCTCTTTCAAATAAGCGCGCATAAATTCATTTGGGTTCAAACCGTATTTTTTTACGCGCCTGCGTTTTCCTAAATACAAGCCTTGAGGCACACTGTTTATTTTGAGTTTATTGGTAAGTTCTTTGGTGCCATAGGCTAGGAGATAGTTTGGATCTGCGTCTGAATTATATATCCTCAACTCGTAACTTTTATTCACGAATAAAACAAAAATTACTTTCAAATTATTGCTGTCTAAAGCTGCTATTTGGCGTAGCAATAAGGTGTCTGAGTGAAAGTTTTTGCTGTTTCTATTTCCAAAATATATATACACTTCCTTTCTGCGGAGTTTACTCAGTTTAAGCTTTTGACCCTTCACTAAAGTAAGTTTTACATTGGGTACTTTTTTGCCAACAGCAATTCTGTTAAAGTTTACTTCAGCATTGCTATGTTTGATCCGAATGAATTTGCCTGCTGCATCGGCTTCAACCACCTCATACAAGCGGTCGTTTTTCTCAAAATAAGTAGGCTTTCCTTTTTTAGAAAATATGACAAAGTTAATAGGATTGGTTGCGTCAAATACAGTGTCGTAAGCATTTACAAATAATACTTTGTCAATGCCTGGCTCATTATAAATTCCATTGGCATTTACATCTTGCAAGGCAATTTTAAACGATTCGCGATTCTGCCTTACAAAACCACCACGAGTAATATACCTTTGCTCTCTGTAGGTAAACTCAACCCCAATGAATTTTCTTCCTTTATAGGCCATTTCATAGTACTCATCCATGTATTGTTTGAACTCATATTTTTGTCCGAACAACATATTTTTGGTAAGCACAATTTTCATTTTACCCCCTGGCAATTGGGCGTTAGAAAGTTCAACCTCCAAAGGCTTTTCTTCGTAATAGGGTAACTTATAGCTGCTATCATCTGAAAAGTCAAAGTTTTGGTTTTGGTCTATATATAATAGGGGGTTTTTGTTGTATGCACCACACACCAAAACACTCACATATCCGGGGTTATATGGATTACTGGTTCCGCTAAAGAATACATTTCCATAAGCGCATGATTTACAGTTTTGAGGTTTTTTAATTTTTATGGGAACAACAGGTCTTGTTCCCTCAAAATCCATGGAATAGATTGTATCTCCTTGTGGCAGAAATAGGGCCAGTGTTAATTGGTATTTGTCGAATCGCTCGTCTTTAACATACTCATTTAAGGATATGTTCATTATACTATCGGTTTGAGCCAAGGCCCAAAGCGAAGCCAAAAAAAAGGCAGGTAAAAAGAAGTACTTCTTCATACCTGCCGAAATTAATCAAAAAATGTAATTTACCTCAGAAATTAGTGCGAACCAAGATATTTGGCTACACCTTCTGCTGTGGCGCTCATGGCATCTTTGCCTTTGCTCCAATTGGCCGGACAAACCTCGCCGTTTTCTTCAAAGTATTGTAATGCATCAATCATACGTAAAGCTTCGTCTATGCTTCTTCCTAATGGCATGTCGTTTACCACTTGGTGGCGAACATTTCCTTGTAAATCAATTAAGAATAAGCCACGGTATGCAACTGCATTTTCACCATTATCGCCCATCCAAACCAATTCGTCTGAAAGGTCATCATAAGTGTACTTTCCAGCCAATACTCCAAAATTGGTAGCAATGGTTTTGTTAATGTCTGCCACCAATGGATATTTAACCCCTTCAATTCCACCTTTATTTTTGGCTGTATTTAACCATGCCCAATGAGAGAATTTGCTATCTACAGAGCAACCGATTACTTGTACGTTTCTGTCTTCAAAATCTTTGATACGATCTTGGAAGGCAATAATTTCTGTTGGACAAACAAAAGTGAAGTCTAATGGGTAAAAGAAGAATAGAACATATTTCTTTCCTTCAAATTGGCTTAATGTGAAATTTTCTACAAACTCACCTCCGTTTACAACGGCGTCGGCACTAAATTGTGGTGCCTTTTTTCCTACTAACATGGTCATAATTTATTGTTGTTTTTTAAGTGTTTTACTCTGTCCTTTAAGGTTTAATTGAATTCCGGTTAAATCAAAATTAGGTATTCCTTTTTTCTCAATATAATTTCTAATTAATTGCTCTAAAACATCGTCTTCATAATCCATTATCTTTTTTGTTTTTTCACAATATAAATGAATATGCGATTCCGTTCGGGCATCATATCTTACTTTATCTTCATCTGTAACCACTTTTGAAGCCAAATGGTTTTGAACCAAGAGGTCTAAGGTTTTATACACTGTAGCCAAAGAAACACCTGGATATTTTTTTTGAATAGAAACATGAATTTCTTCTGCACTTGGATGCCTATTAAATTTGAGTAAGTGCTGGTAGATAACAACCCTTGGAATGGTAGATTTGATGCCCAATTCACGTAATTTTGATTGAATATCTGAAAAGGTAACTTCCATTTTAAATAATAATTATTCTTATTTAGGAATAATTTGAGGCAAATTTAAGATTGCCCCTTTGATTTCCAAATAGCGTTTCAAAGTTTTAGTAATTTCTTTGAAATTTAATTGATAAAAGTCTGATTTTTTATTGACTTAATTAGCTAATTTGCCATAGTTGGAAAACCTAGGAATTAAATCAAAAATATTGTTTGCCTTGGGGCTCATCATGGTTCCTATTACCCTTGGTGTAAGTGGGTATATGGTAATTGAGGATGCGGGGTTTTTGGATGCCCTTTTTATGACCATCACAACAATAGCTACTGTAGGATATGGCGAAGTATTTCCACTTTCAGATGCGGGTAGGGTTTTTACCATACTTTTAATCATGGGGAATTTGGGTGCGTTTGCCTATGCGCTTACCCTCATTACCAGGTTTATTATTGAAGGGAACTTTTTTCAACAAATCAGAAACAAACGTATGAAGGAAAAAATCAAACAACTGCGAAATCATGTGATTGTATGTGGTTATGGGAGAAACGGTCAGGCCGCTTGTGAAATGTTGCAAAAACATCAGTTGACTTTTGTGGTGTTAGAAAGCAAAAGTGAAATGCAAGAAATGAGTGCGGGAAAGTTCCCAACTTATTTCTTACACGAAGATGCCACCAATGATGAGTCGTTATTAGACGCTGGAATTATGGAGGCACGCGGTTTAATTACTACTTTGCCCAATGATGCCGACAATGTTTTTGTTACCCTAACCGCCAAAGGATTAAACCCAAATTTAACTATTATAAGTAGGGCTTCTAATTCATCTAGTTTTACCAAATTGAAAAGGGCAGGAGCTACTAACGTTATTATGCCCGACAAAATTGGTGGTGCACATATGGCAACCCTTATTGTAAGACCAGATGTGAACGAATTTGTAGATATTCTCTCTGGTCAGGCTGGGGCAGATGTGCAACTTGAGGAGTTCTCTTATGATATCCTTAAAAAGCATTTGGTAGGCACCACTATTGCTGATTTAAACATTCGTAAACTATCAGGGGCAAATGTGATTGGATTAAAGCTCAAAGACGGAAGTTATGTGGTAAATCCAAATATCAACCGAGTATTAGAAGAAGATCAAAAACTCATCATCTTAGGAAATTCTTCTCAAATGGAAACACTCAAAAACATCATTCATTAATTACGCCAAAGTAAGCTGCTGTCTCCAAAACTTAGGAAGCGGTAATTATTATTTAAGGCGTGGTCATAAATTTCCTTCCAGTTGGAACCCACCAAGGCTGCCACCAACAACAACAAAGTGCTGTTAGGTTGATGGAAATTAGTAACCAAGCCATTAACCAATTTAAAAGAATAACCTGGTCCAATCATTATCTGGGTTTCTCCACTAATTTCAGTAAGATTTTCTTTCTGCATCCCATCTAATAAGTGCTTAAACACATGAATGGGATCTGCCACATCCTTCATTTCATAAGCTTGCCATTGAGTAACTTGCATATTGCCAAAGGCCGATTGTTGGTTCAATACATTTACTCCATGCCAAAACAAACTCTCTAAACTCCTCATAGAAGTAGTTCCCACAGCAATTAGAGGTTTATTAGATTTGAGGCTGTTATATAGGTTTTGAACCGCATCTCTGGTAATGATTACACTTTCTTTGTGCATTTCATGGTCACCCATTTGAGATGCTTTAACAGGTAAAAAGGTACCTGCACCTACATGTAAAGTCAATTCTTCGGTTCGAACCGAACCCTCTTTAAGCTTTTGAATTACTTGAGGAGTGAAATGAAGTCCGGCTGTTGGTGCGGCAACTGAGCCTTCCATTTTAGCAAAATAGGTTTGGTAAACCTCCTCATCTTTTTCTTCAGCCTCTCTTTTCAAATAAGGTGGAATGGGCAATAAGCCTGCATGAAATAAGATTTCACCAAAACTAACATTAGGGTTATTCCATGTAAAAGCAACTGAATTATTTTGTTGCGAATTTTCTTGGAGGCTAGCTTTAAGAGTTATTGTTTCTGAACCAATAATTACCGATCTCTCTAATATTTCACCCTTCCATTTCTTCTTATTTCCTATCATGCAATTCCATACCGATTGGTCTTTGCTATGGAATGCCATTTTGTAATCAAAATTAAAGGGCTCCAAACAAAAGATTTCAATCTGAGCACCACTGGTTTTTTGAAATAGCAAACGGGCATGAATAACTTTGGTATTATTGTATACCAACAAACTATCCTTTTCTAGAAGTTGAGGCAATTGGTGAAAATGGTAATCTGTTATGCTTCCATTTTTATATTCCAATAATTTACTCTCGTCTCTTTTCTCGAGGGGATAGCGGGCTATTTTTTCATCAGGAAGTTGATAAGAAAAATCTGCAATAGATAGTTTTTGAATGCTCATGGCATTTAATTTCCCTTGAAGTCTGGTTTACGTTTCTCAACAAAAGCCTTCATTCCTTCTTTTTGGTCCTCACTGGTAAAACACATATAGAAGTTTTTGCGCTCAAAATATAATCCCTCTTGCAAACCCGCATCAAAAGCTTTGAGTACACTTTCTTTGGCTAGTCTAATGGAGATTGGACTCATTTGACAAACCTCTGCCGCCAATTTCATGGCCTCCTCTAGATATAATTCTTCTGGTACAACTCTATTAATAAGCCCGGCATTTTTTGCTTCTTCTGCCGAAATGAACTTGCCAGTTAAAACCATTTCCATGGCTAAGGCTTTTCCAACAGCGCGTGTAAGCCTTTGGGTTCCACCGGCACCAGGCATAATGCCAATTTTAATTTCAGGCTGACCGAATTTGGCACTTTCACTTGCCACAATCATATCACATGTCATCGCCAATTCACAACCACCGCCTAATGCAAACCCAGAAACAGCAGCAATTACAGGTTTTTTGGTTTTTCTAATTTGGTCCCAAGTTTCAAATTGGTCAATCTTCAACAAATCGATGGCAGTTCTGCTCTCCATTTGCTTAATATCTGCCCCTGCGGCGAAGGCTTGTTCATTTCCGGTAATGACAATGCAACGTACTTCCTCATTTTTGTCTAATTTTTCTAAAGCATCCTTTAATTCTAGCATGAGTTGTAGGTTTAAGGCATTCAGTTCTTTAGGTCGGTTTAATTGAACAAGGGCGATGTGTTTGCGGTAGTTATTTTCTACCAATATGAATTGATATTCCATGAATAGTTGTTTTTTGAGCAAATCAAGTTAATTTTGTGCCATCTGCCAAGTTAATCCACTCAGGTCTTGGTAGGATTTGAATTTTTCGAAGCGCTTATTTAATTAATCAACTGGATAACAACGTTGTAGGCTGTGAATCTTGAAAGATTTCCCCACAGAATTACGCACTTGTCCTAAAAGTTTGAAAAAATTATTGCTTTTAAAAAATAAAACCTGATATTTGCAGTCCTTTTGAAGAAAATATTGTCATGAGAGTATGTGATTTAACCGGTAAGCGCCCAATGGTGGGTAATAATGTGTCTCACTCAAACCGTAAGACCAAGCGTCGCTTTTACCCAAATTTACAGGAGAAGAAATTCTTTATTCCTGAAGAAAACCGCTGGATTACCTTAAAGGTATCTACTAAAGCAATTAAAACCATTAACAAGAAGGGTATCACGTCGGTATTAAACGACTATATCCGTAACGGAAAAATCTAAGCAGGAGGAAAAAAACAATGGCAAGAAAAGGTAATAGAATTCAGGTAATATTGGAGTGCACAGAGCACAAGAATACAGATATGCCAGGAACTAGCAGGTATATCACTACTAAAAATCGTAAAAATACTACTGAAAGAATTGAGTTGAAAAAGTACAACCCAGTTTTGAAGAAAGTAACAGTTCACAAAGAAATTAAATAAATAAGTCATGGCTAAGAAGGTAGTTGCAACACTCAAAACCGGTGCGGGAAAAGATTTCGCTAAGGTATACAAGGCAGTTAAAAATGCGAAAGGTTCTTACTCATTCAAATCGGAGATTGTTCCGAATGAAGAAGTAAAGACTTATTTCAAAAAATAACTCTTTTGACAAAAGTTTTAAATAAAGCATTCTGTGAAAAGCAGGATGCTTTTTTTGTTTAATAAATAATGGTTCAGTATGGGTATCTTTAGTTTTTTTAGTAAAGAAAAAAAAGAGCGTTTAGATCAAGGTTTGGAGAAGACCAAAACGAGCTTGCTTGATAAAATTAGCAAAGCCTTGGTTGGAAAAAGTGCGGTTGATGATGCCTTTCTTGACGACCTAGAAGAAATTTTAGTAAGCTCTGATGTGGGGATTGAAACCACACTAAAAATTATTGACCGATTGCAGAAGCGTGTTGCCACAGACAAATATGTGGGCGTTGCAGAATTAAACACCCTGCTAAAAGAAGAAATCAGCAAATTACTGGAAGAAAATAAATCTGATATTCCCACCGATTTTGAAAACTTAAAAGGTCATAAACCCTATGTAGTGATGGTTGTTGGAGTGAATGGTGTTGGCAAAACAACAACTATTGGCAAAATGGCCAATCAATACAAAAAGGCTGGTAAAAAAGTTGTATTGGGAGCAGGAGATACCTTCAGAGCCGCCGCTGTTGAACAACTTAAAATTTGGGGAACACGTAATGATGTTCCTGTTATTTCTCATGGGATGAATACAGACCCTGCTTCTGTTGCCTTCGATACAGTTCAAAAAGCCGTTGAAATGGATGCAGATGTTGTAATTATTGATACAGCTGGGAGGTTGCACAACAAAGTGGGGCTTATGAATGAACTAAGCAAAATTAAAAGGGTGATGCAAAAGGTTATTCCAAATGCACCCAATGAGATATTGCTTGTGTTAGATGCTAGTACTGGTCAGAATGCCTTTGAACAAGCCAAACAATTTACCGCTGCTACAGAGGTAAATGCATTGGCTTTAACCAAATTAGACGGCACAGCAAAAGGTGGTGTGGTGATTGGTGTGGCCGATCAATTTAAGATTCCAGTAAAATATATTGGAGTAGGAGAGGGTATCGAAGATTTGCAATTGTTCAACAAAAAGGAATTTGTAGATTCCTTGTTTAAGAGCTAATTCAATTGAAAACTAAAACATTAAAAAAAGACAAGGTAAACATCATTACGCTTGGCTGTTCTAAGAATATTGTTGACAGTGAAGTTTTATATAGTCAACTGAAAGCAAATGATTTTTTGGTCGATCATGAGTCGCAAACAGATGATGCCAATATTGTAATTATCAATACATGTGGTTTTATTGACAATGCCAAAGAAGAAAGTATAAACACCATTGTAAGGTGGGCCGAGGCAAAAGAGGCAGGTGAAATTGAAAAGTTATATGTAACCGGTTGCCTTTCTCAACGCTACAAACCAGATTTGGAAAAAGAGATTCCAGAAGTAGATCGCTATTTTGGAACAACACATTTGCCTCAATTGTTACAAACTTTGGGTGCAGATTACAAACATGAACTTATTGGCGAACGCCTAACAACAACACCTACACATTATGCCTATCTTAAAATTTCTGAAGGTTGTGATCGTCCTTGTTCTTTCTGCGCTATCCCTATCATGCGTGGCAAACACCTTAGTAAACCAATTGAGGAGATTGAAACAGAGGTAATAGGTTTGGTTAAAAACGGAACCAAAGAAATACTCATTATTGCTCAAGATAGTACCTACTATGGATTGGATATTTATGGTGAAAGAAAATTAGCTGAATTACTAAGACGTATCTCTGATATTCCGGGAGTAGAATGGATTCGTCTCCATTATGCTTATCCTTCTCAGTTTCCAATGGAGGCATTAGAGGTAATGGCTGAACGCGATAATATTTGTAAGTATATAGACATTCCTTTGCAACACGTAAGTAATAATATGCTCAAAATTATGCGCAGAGGAATTACTGGCGAACGTACCGAAGAATTGGTTAAAACAATCCGTGAAAAGGTGCCTGGAATTGCCATTAGAACAACATTAATTGCTGGTCACCCTGGTGAAACAGAGGAAGATTTTAGGGATTTATGTGAATTTGTTCAACGCAATAAGTTTGATAGGTTAGGAATCTTTACATATAGTCATGAAGAAGGTACCTACGCGGGCACATTAGAAGACAATATACCCCAAGAGGTGAAGGAAGAAAGAGCGGCTATCGTCATGGAAATTCAGCAAGAAATAAGTACCCAAATTAATAAAACTAGAGTGGGTAAAACCCTTAAGGTTTTGTTTGATCGAAAAGAGGGCGGGTACTATATTGGTAGAACTGAATTCGATAGTCCGGAAGTAGATAATGAAGTACTGGTTGACGCCAAAACAAATTTTGTAAGAATAGGCGACTTTGCCCACGTGCTCATTGAATCTGCTGAAGATTTTGATTTGTACGGAAGAGTAGTGGAAGCATAATGGAAATACTCGGAAATATTGATTTGAGCCAAAGTAAATTGGTTCCAGAAATAATAAATGATTACTTCAAAAAAGACCCATTTTTAGCAGATAAAGTAAATACTTGGCATGAGTTTTCTGGTTGGGATAAGCTTATCAAAGAGCGGAACTTCCCAACACATCATAGGGGCATTTTGGTTCAGAACTTATTGCAAAGCTACCAAGAGGCAGGGGTTAGTTTAGAAACTAACTCTAAAGTTTATGGTAATATTCACTTGTTGTTACAAGAAAATACGTTTACCATTACCACAGGACATCAATTAAGTTTGTTTGGTGGTACTTTATTTATGGCATACAAGATTCTAAGTGCCATAAAAATTGCACAAGAGTTAAACACTACCTATCCCGATAAAAACTTTATTCCTGTTTTTTGGATGGCCAGTGAGGACCATGATTTTGAAGAAATAAAATCTACGTATCTTTTTGGAAAAAATTTGGTTTGGGAAAAGGATTCGATGAATCAAGCTACTGGCCGAATTGAAACGTTAGGTATAGAGTTGGTTATTGGTCAAATCAAAGAATTATTGGGTGATACTTCTATCGCTCATAAATGGATAGAGATGATTCAAAAGAGTTATCTAAAACAATCAAATTTAGATAAAGCTAGTTTGGTTTTTTACCATGAGTTGTATGAAGAATTAGGATTGGTAATTATCAATCCTGATAGAAGGACATTTAAAGAATTATTGGTTCCCGTTATTGAAAATGACCTAATAAATGGAATAAGCTATTCTGCCCAAGAAGTTTCAGATACCTATTTAGAATCGAGGTATAAACTTCAAATACATGCCCGACCTTGCAACTTTTTTTATTTAGATAATACCTTAGGCAGGAAATTGATTAAAAGATCGGAAGCTAGATGGGAGTATGAAGGAATAGTAAATCCATGGACCGAGGAAACCTTGCTTGAGGAGATTAATAATTCGCCAGAAAAATTCTCTCCTAATGTAAATGTAAGGCCAGTTTTTCAAGAATTAATTTTACCTAACTTGGCCTATATTGGTGGTCCTGCAGAATGTGCCTATTGGTTGCAATTAAAACCCGTGTTTGACGCACATCAGCAAAAGTTCCCAAAGGTGGTTTTAAGGTTTATGCAAGCTGTTTTGGGTAAAGGATTAAAAGAAAAGGTTGAAAAAATGGGGTTAAGCGCCAACTACCTTTTATTGCCTGAAAAGGAACTGATAGAAAAGCTTATTGAGTTGAGTCATCCTTTCGCCTTTCATGAGAAATTTGAAGAGACCTTAGAAATGATGCAGGAAATTGTTGATCAATCAAGATTGATCGATCCTTCACTCGGCAAAGAATTCTTAGAGGCGAAGTTGAAGTTAAAAGATTTGTTTAAATCTAAATCTGGGGCAATTAAAAAAGGAATTGAGCAATCTGAACAAGCTTCCATAGAGAAGTTGCTTAAATTAAGGTTGAGGATATATCCAGCAGGAGTTTTTCAAGAGAGGATTGAAACACTTATGCAATTGGAGCAGAGTGCAGGCAGGCAACTTACAGCTGAAATTTTAACATTGATTCAGCCAATTAGTGGGGAGCTAATATTGTCGGAACTTTAAATTCTGTTTTCAACAAGAACGGTTTGCATCAAATGCCACAGTACAATACCAGAAGAAACGGCAACATTTAGGGAGTGTTTCGACCCAAACTGAGGGATTTCCAGAACACCGTCACATAGGTTAATTACTTCCTGGGTTACACCTTCCACTTCATTCCCAAAAATTAAGGCAATTCCACCTGCTAAATTTGGCTTAAAGTTGTGTAACAAACAACTGTTTTGTGTTTGTTCAACTGCATACACTTTGACACCTTGGTATTGGAGCTTTTTGACCAAATTTATACAATCCTCTACCTTTTCCCAATCAACAGT
This sequence comes from uncultured Bacteroidota bacterium, assembly GCA_903834625.1. Lineage (GTDB taxonomy): Bacteria > Bacteroidota > Bacteroidia > UKL13-3 > UKL13-3 > B1. The sequence goes on along the minus strand of CAILJQ010000288.1, from coordinate 3,391 downwards.
TTCAGTTGCTCCAAGGGCAGTTTTGAGTATTTCTTTATTTGGCGGCACAGCTGAAGCTCCAGTTATCAATATTTTTTCTATTCTAAATGCATCGGCTGTCCTAAATACTGAACCAATATTTAAGCCACTTCGCAGGTTCTCTAAAATGATGTAAATGCCGGTTTTAGCTGATGATTTGAAGTCTGATATACTTAAGCGGTTTAAGTCTGTATTTTGCGTTTTAGTTCCATCCATGGTATGTCTGATTTATTAAGTGGTAGTGAGGTACAAATAACATTATCTTTAATTTGCAAAGCACAAATTAATCATATCTTTGCTTATAAATACATAATTCTATGAATCTTAAATCATACATAATCCTTACTCGAAAACATCTTGCCTTTTTTCTTTCATTGCTTTTTGGCTTTCAAACGTTTGCTCAAGACACACCTAAGAAGCTTTCAGCGGGAGTTGTGTTAGGAGTTCCAGTTACATTTTTTTCCGTGAAATCTGCACCTGTAGGTTTGTATACTGGTTCTGTTCGCTATTCTTTAAACAAAGCTCTTTCTGTTGAAGCAAAATTAACAGCTGGAACGTTTTACAATAACAGTACAGGAAATAAGTCAAAAACAAAATTAGATGGCACTGCATCTGATGTTTTGACCTACAGAACGCCTGTATATGGATTTAACGTTGTTGGATATTATAATTTTCATAATATTTTTGGATTAAACAAGAGACCTGAAAGTAAGTGGTTACCATTTGTTAATGCAGGTATAGGTTTAAATATTTATAAACCTTGGGTAAACTATGTTAACAAGACCTCATCTCGTGCCTCTTCATTTGGCAAACCTTTTCGCGATTATCAATTTGGTGTTGGTACCAGGTATTTTATTAACTCTAACCTTGATTTAGTAGGAGGACTAGAGTATCATATTGCTGAAACTTATTATTTGGATGGATTAAAGGAAAAAGTTAATCCTAGTTTAGATCAATACATGAATTTTTATGTTGGTGTAAACGTTAAGTTTGGAGCCAAGCCATGGAACAACCTTGTTGATTGGAGTCATAAAAATATAGAAAATCCAAATGAGAGTCCAAAATTATACAGCAATTGGGCTTTAGATGGCACAGTTGGTATTCCATACATGTTTACACCTGTTGGATACAATTTTACCGCAATGGCTGGAATAGGAGTTAGGCACTCTTTTAATAGAGCAATGGGTTTACAATTCAACATTGCAACAGGTAAAGTTGCTGGTGACCAAGAAACATCTGGCACTCCAAAACGCGGTACACCTGCAAATGTTAAATCTTTCAATACCAACCTAACACAAATGTCGGTTAGGGCATATTTCAATATTTTTAATTTGTCAGTTGAACCTCAAGTTAGGTCTAATTGGAATCATTATGCTATTTTGGGCGCAGGATATACTTCTGGAAAAGGCGATGCTACCTTCCAAGTTGGTAATCCTACAAATAATAGAAAATTGTCATCTGGTTTAGGGGTTCAAACAATTGTAATAGGTTACGAGGCAAGAAAGTACATGACTCATAATATTGACCTTATTGGTGGTGTTGATTTTGGTTACAATCAAACTAAATATTTTGATCAGGCGTACAATAAGCCTACCCTAAACAGTCACATGTATATTCATACAGGTGTTACTTACAAAATTGGAACTAGCAAAGACAAAGAACATATTGATTGGTCTTATGGTAACTACAATAATTTTAAAGATAAGAAAACTACACTTGAGCAGGTTCCGGTAATTGAGAAACCGGTTTCAGAGGCTCCAAAAATTGATACAAGTAGTATGGTTGCTATTCCAGTTGAACCTACACCTGCTCCTGTTTCAGCTCCAGTTGAACCAACTCCTGCTCCAGTAGCAGCTCCAGTTGAACCAACACCTGCCCCAGTTGTTGCGGCTCCAGTTGAACCAGCCCCTGCTCCAAAAACAGTTGAACCAACCCCTGCACCTAAAACAGTACAACCATATACTCCTATACAACCTGGTTCAGTAGCTCCTCCACCGGCTAAATACAATGTAATTGTGGCTTGTTATAGCATCAACAAATTGTCTGTTGCAAAAGCTGCACAAGCCAAATTTGCTCAACAAGGCTATGATCCTAGCATTTACAGGTCAACTACTAACTCTAAATTGGTTAGAATGGCAGTAATTTCTACAGATGATAAAAATGAGGCTCTAAGAACACTTAGAAAAGCTCGCAAAGAGATTGATCCTCAGTCATGGATTTATCTGTACAATAAACAATAATTTGTAGATAACTGACAATAAGGAATTTCTTGGTTCTCATATAATGGGCTAACTTAGCGGATATTTTAACTGCAAAGTCCCATTGTATGAGAACTAATTTTTTTATAGCGTTTTTCATTCTGCTGGCGAATATTTCATTGGCTCAGAATCTTGGCAAACCGAAGTCGAAAAAGACATCGGATGGGAAGTTGGCCGCACCAGATATGAGTGTGTTAGATGACTCTAAGACTGCACCAAAACAGGAGAAAAAAGCTAAGCCCTCAGATACAATGAATATCATACCCCCATCGAGTTACAATCGATTATCTGCAGGGTTAAATTATGGTATTGCTTTTTATACAGGAGATGTTGCTGCAGATGCCATGTATCCGGGTTATGGTGGATATATCAAATATTCATTTGGGCATATGATGGGTGCTAGATTGCAATACATGCAGGGCAAGTTCTCTGGTTCACCAACAGCAAAAAAGAACATTCCCAATGGCTATTTTAAGTCAAACATCTCAAATATCAATCTTCAATTGATGTTTAATTTGGGTAGTGTAGATTTCAGGCAAAGCTTTCCTCGTAATAATTTTTATTTTGGTGTTGGAGTAAGTAGGCAAACATTAACTGGTAGCAGAGATTTTGCTGATACCCCTACAATGGTTATTAGAACTGCCAACGATATTTCTTTTGCCTTGCCACTAACAGCTGGTTTCAAAAGGAAAGTAACTAAAAATATTGACATGGGTTTTGAGGTTACCTATTTATTTAGTTCTTCAGACAATATTGATTTGGCCCCTGTGATAGGCACTTTAACTGATGGTAATGGTTATTTTGCTGCCAGCATTGTTTATAACCTTAGAACTAAAAATAAGCAAGGCCATATTGATTGGAGTAACCCGATTGATAAAATATACAGAGATTTACAAGATGCCAAAGATCAAGCAGAGGCTATGAAGGTAGATACAGATGGAGATGGGGTTCCTGATTATTTGGATAAAGAACCTAATACCAAAGCAGGTTATAAGGTAGATGGAAAAGGGGTAACCTTAGACAGTGATGAAGATGGTATCCCAGATTCTATTGATCCAGATCCATATGGTTTTGGGAAAGCTGTTGGTTTATATTTCCCATCGGGTATGGGTGGT
>CAILJQ010000287.1 GCA_903834625.1 uncultured Bacteroidota bacterium | reverse complement strand
TGGTCGGATAGCTGGTTCTATGAATTTACCAAACTGTCCGGCATAACTGGCTTCTAAAAAGTCGGCATCTCTTTGTAGGTTCAAGCCGCCAATTAGCGCTTCATTTTTTTCTGCATCACTCATGTTCGCCACCTTAAGTTCGTATTTGCGAGCTACGGCGTTCATTTGATCTCGCGGACCGGTAGATGCCAATACCCAGAGGATAACAGAAACTGCCACAATTATTTTACCCGCGCCGTAAACAAATGCCCCTGACTTTTCATACAAGGTAATGAGGATATTGGACGGTAATGGCAATTTGTAACCCGGTAATTCCATGAGGAAATAATTCTGCTGGGTAGATTTGATAAAATGTTTGAATACCCAAGCACTTAACATGGCAGCAATAAAGCCAATTAAATACATGACCATTAATACCAAACCATGCACATTAAAAGGTCCCCAAACAGCAGTATCTGGAATAAATAATGAAATAAGTAAGGTGTAAACTGGCAAGCGCGCTGAGCAACTCATTAATGGAATAACCAAAATGGTAATGAGTCGTTCACGTTTATTCTCTATACTCCTACTTGCCATAATGCTTGGCACAGCGCAAGCCATACCGCTTATGAGAGGCACAATAGATTTTCCGTTCATACCAAAGGGGCGCATAACCCTATCCATTATAAACCCAACTCGGGCCATATAACCCACATCCTCCAAAACGGCTATGAAGAAAAACAAAACAATAATTTGTGGAAGAAAAACAATTACACCGCTTAATCCGGCCAATATGCCTTCTACCAATAAATCATTTAGTACTCCTTCTGGCAATGCATTTTTAACATAGGCACTTAACCAGCCAAAACCTGCCTCAACCCAATCCATTGGGTAACTACTCCAACTAAAAACCGCTTGGAAAATGAGAAACATGAGCAGTAAAAAAATGCCAATGCCGTAAAAGCGATGCGTTAATATGGCATCAAATTTTCTTGTGAGCGATTTTTTTAAATCGTCTTTGGGTTGAATCCTAGATGCCTTTACGGCAGCATCAATAATATGGTATCTGGCAAATACTTCCTCTTCCTGAAATTGGCGGGCATCAAAATCATAGTGCTCAAATACCTCATTAATTCTAGCCGACTTTTCACTTAAAAGATCACGTGCATTAATTGCATACTGCAAGGCGGCATAAGCATTCCGTTTATCTGTAACCAAACTCAAATCATTGAGCATATTTGGGTTCAAACCCTCTAATCCAAAAAAACTTTGATGTGTTCTAGGAAGTCGATTGATTAAGTTTTCTTTCAATACCTCAATTCCTGTTCGTTTCCTAGCATTAATAGGAACTATTGGAACTCCTAAGCTCGATTCTAAATTTGGTAAATTGTAACTAATGCCTCTGCGCTCTGCAACATCCATCATGTTCAAAGCAAGTATAGCGGGAACACCCAAATCACACACCTGCGTAAAAAGTAACAAATTGCGTTTGAGGTTTGAGGCATCTGCTATAAAGATGACCAAATCTGGAAAATTGGTT
>CAILJQ010000286.1 GCA_903834625.1 uncultured Bacteroidota bacterium | reverse complement strand
TTTGAATTTCATATTATTTTTTCAAATGATTGAAGAGCGACAAAAGTACATAAAGAATTATACTCAACCCAATCCCAAAGTACTGAAAAATGAAAAGAAGTAAGATTGAACCTAATAAGTAGCCATATCTAATCTCATTTCCTTTCCACCCAAATTGTTTGAATTTCAGCGCAAATAAGGGCAATTCAGCTACCAATAGGTACGACATAAGGATTGGGTAAATAAGTAAAAAACTAACTGAAGTATATATTTCTTGTGCATAATAGGGGCCAGATGCCATAACCAAAGCCATGCTGCAGATAAACAGGGCGTTGGCAGGTGTGGGTACCCCAATAAATGAATCTGTTTGTCTGGTATCAATATTAAATTTAGCCAAACGTACCGCCGAAAAGATGGGAATTAAGAAAGGTAAATAACTGGCAATGACTAAGAGTGGAACAAATTGCAAAAATCCAGCACCAAAGCTCAAGTGTTCCTGACTTATTGCGTAAAAGATAAAACCTGGGGCAACTCCAAAACTTACCACATCGGCCAATGAATCCAGTTGTTTGCCAATTTCGCTGTGCACATGAAGCATACGTGCAGCAAAACCATCAAAGAAATCGAGTACGGCCGCACCTAAAATATAATAAGCTGCGAGGGTCAGGTTTCCGTCAAAAGTTGCAACTATAGAAAGACAACCTAAAAAGAGGTTTCCTGCGGTAATGGTGTTTGGAATGTGTTTGATCACGTCTTTTTTTCGCAAAATACAGCCTTGTAGTTGAATTACGAAATTGGCAATTCGATCAATTGGATTAAATTTGAATTCAATCTAAAAGTATGTCCGCTAAAAGTATTGCGTTCAAAAAGGTATTGACCCTTTTTTTTCTTATGGTGCCAGCACTTTTATTTGCCCAGCGTGAGCAGGTAAATTTGAAAGTGAGAAATGCAGCGGCCATGCGTAAGTTTGAATACCATCAACACAGTTTCTTTGAGGTAGTGAATGGTAAATTCAATGCTTCCCTTGTCTCTTCAAATGGATACGTATTTGAAATTACAGGCATTTCTGCAAAACAGTTGAAATGTAGTAATATCTTAACCCAAAACCAATTTAAGGTAATATTAATCGACAATAGGCTTAATAAAACCTATGTTTCCAATTCAAAGTCGAAAGGACTTGTAACCATTAAATGTCTGCCTAATGGGGGTTATGAGTTATTATACTATGGAGAAATTTATCAAGAAGGCAAACGTGTAAATGTCACTGCTACCTTATCTGGAGAAATTGCCCATTCCAAAAATTTGAAAACCAATTAAAATGAAAAAATACCTTTACGGAATCTTGTTTTTGTTTTCTATTCAATTGCAAGTGTTTGCTCAACGATTACCTGATGTTACAACAGAAATATCTCCATCAAATCTAGATGCATTTTTAAGAGAACAATTTGCTAAACAACAAGCGCTTTTGCTCAGCAAATCAAAAGAGTTAAATGTACCTATCAGAGAAACTTTAAGTAATGGAACTATTAGAGAAATGGTTGCCATTTCGCCTACTGGCATGCCTATTTATGTGCATACAGGAAACAATTTAGATGCAGCAAAAACTATATCAACCAATAAGGTTTGGGCTGGAGGTTCTTCTGGTTTATCTTTATCGGGTTCGGGCATGACCAACAGATTAGGTGTTTGGGATGGAGGTGCTGTAAGAACCACACACCAGGAATTTCAGAGTAGAGCTACACAAGTAGATGCTCCTTCTTCATACAGCGACCATGCTACACATGTGGCAGGAACCATGGCGGCAGGTGGTGTAGTTGCTAATGCCAAAGGAATGAGTTGGCAAGCGCCCATTAAATGTTATGATTGGAACAGCGATGAGTCTGAAATGTCTTCTGCAGCAGCAGCAGGGATGTTGGTGTCTAACCATTCTTATTCTCAGATTTCAGGTTGGCAATACAACAGCAGTTTAGCGCGCTGGGAGTTTTGGGGCGATCCAAGTGTAAGCACCATCGAAGATTATAAATATGGTTTTTATGATTATATCAGTTCAAATTGGGACCAAATTGCATTAACCTATCCAAACTATTTGCCTTTTGTAGCGGCTGGTAATGATAGAGGTGAGCCAGGTACCATTCCTTCAACTTTTTATATTAGAAATACGAGTGGTTCATGGGTGCTTGGAAACTCAAGCAATCCGCCACTAGCGGTAGGACCATATGATTGTATTAGTGGTGGACCGGCCAACGCAAAAAATGTACTGACTGTTGGTGCGGTAAATAAAATTACTACCGGTTGGACCAAAAGTTCTGATGTAGTCATGAGTAGCTTTAGTGGATGGGGACCTACAGACGATGGTAGAATTAAACCAGATGTGGTTGCAAATGGGGTAGCAGTTTATTCTTCCATTTCAACCTCTAATACGGCCTATACAAGTTTAAATGGAACCTCTATGGCTACGCCAAATGCAAGTGGTTCAGCTTTGCTTATTCAACAACACTATTTCAATTTAAAAGCTGCTTTTATGCGCGCTTCCACCCTAAAGGGTTTAATCATACATACAGCAGACGAAGCCGGTGCCAATGTTGGTCCAGATTACACTTATGGTTGGGGATTAATGAACACTGCCAAAGCAACCACCGTTATTACGGATACTTTAAAAAATGCCATTTTCCAAAATACCCATTCCAGTTTAGGAACCTATTCATATACCTTTTTCTCTGATGGAACAACACCCATAAGAGCCACTATTTGTTGGACAGATCGTCCGGGCACAACACCAAATATTGCGATAGATCCAGTCAATAGGATGTTGGTAAACGATTTAGATGTACGAATCAAAAGGAATTCAGATAACCAATTGTTTTTGCCTTATATCTTAAACAAGAATACACCCTCGGCGGCAGCAACTACCGGTGATAATAATATTGATAATGTGGAGCAAGTATACATAGCTGCACCCACCGCAGGCACTTATACTGTTACCATAACAGGCAAAGGTTCTATGGTTGGCTCCACACAGCCTTATGCCTTAATTGTTTCGGGTATTACCCCTAAACCAACAGCAGCCTTTACAACGGCTTCACGTGTGGTTTGTTCTGCCAGAGCAATTACCTTTAATGATCAATCATCGGGAGCTACTTCACGTATGTGGTATTTCACAGGAGGTACTCCTGCCACAAGTACTGCATTAAATCCTTCAGTTACCTATGCGGTTCCAGGTGTTTATCCGGTTGCTTTGCGTATTAGTTCTGCCACAGGATACGATTCTACTTATAAAAATGATTATATCACTGTAGGAGGATTGGCCTTGCCTTTGGTTGAGAATTTTGAACCAAGTTCAAGCACCAGAAGTTTATGGACCATTGAAAATCCCAATAGCGATACAACTTTTAGGTATTGGACCATAGGTGGAACTACTCCCGGAAATACGGCATTAGGCATCAATAATTATGATTACCCTACCAATTTTTTATTGGATAGAATCCTTATTCCAGTGCTCGATTTGCGTGGATATCAGAATGCGAAATTAGAGTTCCAACATGCCTATACTCGTTATGATAATTCACCTGCCGATAGTCTAATTATTCACGTAAGTACCAACTGCGGAACATCCTATACACGCATTGCGGCTTTTGGAGAAAATGGAAATGGTACCTTTGCTACAGCGCCAGATAGTACTTATATGTCGAGTAATAGATTTATACCAAGTACCACAGCAGATTGGTGCGGAGTTGGCGCAGGCGCGGCTTGTTTGTCTGTTAGTTTGAATTCATTTGTTGGTAATGCTAATGTGAGAATTAGAATAGAACAAAAGTCGCAGAGTGGTAATAACCTTTTTATCGATAATGTTTCAATTACGGGAACACCTGCAGTGCCTACAGCCAATTTTTATGCCCTGACCAAAACCGTTTGTGCAGGCTATGAATTGCAATTGTTAGATTCTTCTTTGGGTAAACCAGATCAGTGGAATTGGACATTCCAAGACGCCGAACAAACTACCTCAAACCTAAAAAATCCTAAAGTGAAGTTCTTGAGTGCAGGCACCAAAGCCATTACTTTAGTGGTAAATAATGTATCGGGTAAAGACAGTATAACAAAGGTGGCTTATATTACTGTATTGCCTTCTCCCGCAGCTCCAGCTGTTACTTCTTCTAAGGGTATTTTGTTATGCGATGGAGATAGTACCTTATTCCAATCAAATGCTACTGTAGGAACCTTTGTATGGTATAAAAACAATTTACCGTTCTCTACCACACTTACCAGTTTTCAAGCCAAAGATGAAGCTTTGTATTATCAGCGTGTACAAGGTGCTAATGGATGTTGGACCAAATCCACAGAATTTAATTTAGTTACAGGAACTACTCCTGCCAAACCTATTATAACCAAAGATCTTACGGGAAATGTATTTTGTGAAGGCGGTGTGTTTAACTTGTTTTCAAGTGCAGTAAATAACAACCAATGGATGGTAAATGATACCTTGTTTGATGGTCAGACCTCCAATAAATTAACCTATAACAATGCAGGGAAATTTGTGGTGAGGGTATCTGATAAAGGTTGTTACAGTTATTCAGATTCATTGGTGTTAACACAATTGCCTCGTCCGCAAACATCAGAAATTAGCGGACAAGCTTGGGCTATTAAAGGAGATACAGCTGTATTTAGCGTAATACCAGGAGCTGCTGGTTCTATTTTTAATTGGACCCTCACAGGAGGTTCTGTAAAAACAGGAGCTACCACTTCCCAAGTAACTATACAATTTAATTCAGTTGCCTCTGCCCTTGTGAATGTGCAAGAGAATGGCAGCAATGGATGTAAAGGTTTACTTAAAAGCATCAATATCAATTTGGTGAACACAAGTGTAAACAATGTATCAAAAGAGTGGGAGTTGCAAATATTTCCTAACCCTGCCAAAGATATATTACATATTGAAAGTAAAACACTGTTGGAGGCAGATTTAACAGTGAAAGTAACCGAATTATCAGGTAAACAAATATTGATGCAACAGGGTAATCAAAGCGTCGATGTGTCAATTAGCTCATTAGCACCTGGTATTTATTTGGTCAATATTCAATCGGGAGATAAGGTGCAAACACGATATTTTGTGAAAGAATAAGATGGTTTAGTCAATCTAAAAAAAAGAAACCCGGGTAAAATAATTTATCCGGGTTTTTTTTCGGTTCGAACCGAATTGATTTTAATGATTTCTATCTATAATAAACTCCACCAATTGCCTCACATTAGGCTTGCATTCGCTATCTGGTAGGCTATCTAAAATATCTAATGCCTCTTGTTTGTATCTATTCATAGCTGCCTTGGTATAGGCAATGCCATTATGAGCATTTACATAATCAACAACCTCAGCTACTTTCTTTTTGTTGTTGTGATGATTTTTGATGGTATGTATCATTTTACTCTTAGTAGAAGCATCTGCTTGGTTCAAGGTATAAATGATAGGAAGTGTTAATTTTTTTTCTTTTAAATCAATGCCTCTAGGCTTGCCAATATCTTCATCACCATAATCTAATAAATCGTCTTTCATTTGAAAGGCAATCCCAATTTTTTCGCCAAACAAACGCATCTTTTCAATTTGCTCTTCGTTGGCACCCGCAGAGGCAGCGCCAATGGCACAACAACTGGCAATGAGAGAAGCTGTTTTTTTTCTGATAATATCATAGTAAACCTCTTCTGATAGGTTGAGGTTTCTGGTCTTTTCTATTTGCAGCAACTCTCCCTCACTCATTTCTCTTACCGCATTGCTTACAATTTCTAACAAGTGGTAATCTTTGTTTTGAACCGATAACAATAATCCTCTGCTTAATAAATAATCGCCTACCAACACTGCAATTTTATTTTTCCATAATGCATTGATAGAAAAAAATCCTCTGCGCTCGTCGCTATCATCTACCACATCATCATGCACCAAAGTAGCAGTATGTAAGAGTTCTACTAAACTTGCTCCTCTGTGTGTTGATTCATTGATTCCCTCAAAAAGTTTGGCTGAGAAGAAAACAAAAATGGGGCGTATCTGCTTACCTTTTCGTTTAACAATATAGGTCATGATAGTGTCCAATAATGGAACACTGCTGCGCATAGCTTCCCTAAACTTTGATTCAAACAAAGTTAGCTCTGCGTCTATGGGTACTTTAATATGGTCGAGTTTACTCACCTTGCCTGCAAATAAAACAATTAATCCCGTCTTTTTTATTCAGCCTTAACTGATTTATATTAGCCGATGTAAACAAAGATGGGTGATGGCAAAGGTACAATCGAGTTTTTTCTGTAAAAATTGTGGTGCTTCGGCCGCAAAATGGGTAGGTAAATGTCCGGCATGCGGTGAGTGGAACACCTATGTGGAAGAAGTAGTGCATAAAGAAAAGGAAGATTTTAAAAGTACTTGGAAGAAAGAAGGAGTAGTGGTTGGAAGAAAACCTGTTCTTTTGGGTGAAGTAGAAAAAGGAAATGAGCAACGCATACCCATGCACGACCAAGAGTTAAGTAGGGTTTTGGGTGGTGGTTTGGTACCTGGTAGTGTTGTTTTAATTGGTGGGGAGCCTGGAATTGGTAAATCTACTCTCTTGTTGCAGGTAGCATTGCAATTTAAGGGATTGAAGGTTTTGTATATTAGTGGAGAGGAAAGTGAGAACCAGATTAAAATGCGCGCAGAGAGAATTCCGTTCAGCAATGAAAACTGTTACCTCTTCACAGAAACGTCTACTCAAAAAATAGGGAAAGCATTTAAGGAACTGCAACCAGATTTGGTGGTAGTAGATTCCATACAAACCTTGCAATCTGATCTTATAGATAGCACTCCAGGCAGTATTTCTCAAATAAAAGAAACCGCCGGAGATATGATTCGATTTGCCAAAGAAACGGGTGTACCGGTATTTTTAATTGGTCATATTACCAAAGATGGCACCTTAGCTGGACCAAAATTGCTTGAACACATGGTTGATACTGTTTTGCAGTTTGAAGGGGATAGGCATCATGTATATCGCATTTTAAGAAGTACAAAAAACAGGTTTGGGTCAACAAACGAAATTGGTATTTATGAAATGCAAAGTGGTGGACTCAGAGAAGTAAGTAACCCATCAGAAATATTAATATCGCAAAGGGATGAAGCATTAAGTGGTGTTTCTATTTCGGCTACTTTAGAAGGAATGCGCCCTTTGTTAATTGAAACACAAGCTCTGGTGAGTGCCGCTGTTTATGGTACTCCACAAAGAAATTCAAATGGCTATGATGCCAAGAGGTTGAACATGATATTAGCTATTCTAGAGAAGAAATGCGGACTAAGAATGGGCATGCAAGATGTGTTTGTGAACATAGCCGGAGGCTTACGGGTAGAAGATCCCGGAATAGATTTAAGTGTTGTTGCTTCTATAGTTTCTAGTTATGAAAGTGTTCCTATAGACAATAAAATATGTTTTGTAGGTGAGATAGGATTAAGCGGAGAAATTAGAGCGGTGAGCAGAATAGAACAACGCATTTCTGAAGCAGAAAAACTTGGATTTAAAACAGTTTACCTTTCAAGGTTTAACAAACTCCCTAAAGGAAAATCTGCCATCAATATTGTTGAAGTAGGAAAGTTAGATGAGATGTTGCAATACCTGTTTGGGTAAGGTTTTAGGTTATTTGTAAAACATCTGTTTTCTTTAGTTCTATTCCAAACCATTTATCAAGAGGTTCCTTGGCCCAAATGGTATTAATACCTGCCTCCTGTGCCCCTTTGATGTTTATTTTGCTATCATCAACAAACACAGTTTCTGCCCCTTTAATATTTGCATCAGTTAGCACATATTGGTAACAATCAATAGCAGGTTTTCTCAAACCAATTTCGTGTGAGAGATATATTTTTTCGAATAGTTCCTCAAAAATTTCTTTGCCATATTCACCATATATGGCATCAATGTGAATGGTATTGGTATTACTTAATAAAAACAATCTATATTTTTTCTTAAGCTGGCGAAGTAGTTCAATTCTAAATGAGGGCAGATCGAGTAAAAGAGCATTCCAAGCCTGCGTAATTTGTTCCTTGGTGGCCTCACCCTTGAGATGGGTAAAGAGGGTATGCAGAAAAAAATCTGAATCTACTTTTCCTACTTCATAATCAATAAAGAGGGAGCTTTCATGGTTGAGCTCATCTAAATCTGCACCTAATCTTTTAAACGCACGTAAGGTCTTGTCTTGATCTAGGTTCAACACAACACCACCTAAATCAAAAATAATATTTTTAATAGCCATACTGCTACAACAAAAATGTGGGTAAAGGGTTTTTATGGGTTCAAACCATGTATGGCCTGAACCAAGCTGCCAACTAAATCTTGGTCTTTTTCTATGGCATTTCCTACTACAACAATATCAGCACCAGCTAGACAAGCGTCAATGGCTTGTTGTGGAGTTCTAATGCCGCCGCCAATAAAAAGTGGTCCACTAATTTGCTCTTTCACTTCACGAATCATGGAGCTGCTTATTGGATTTTTTGCCCCACTTCCTGCATCCATATAAATGACTTTGAGTCCTAACATTTCTCCTGCCAAGGCAGTACAAGAAGCGATATTATTTTTATCTGATGGCAAAGGCGTTGTATTACTCATGTACATGACACTGGTAATATTACCACCATCTACAATCATATATCCTGTAGGTACTACTTCAATCCCAGATTTTTTAAGCAAAGGGGCAGCCAAAACGTGTTTGCCTATAAGTAAATCGGGGTTTCGCCCACTAATCATGCTCAAAAACAAAATGGCATCCGCCGCTTTATGTGTTTGCATGATATTTCCTGGAAAGAGTACAACAGGAATTTGTGTATTGGCTTTAAGAAGTTCAATACATCTATCCCAAAATCCGTTGGTAATTAAACTACCACCTACCAAAATTAAATCAACCTTATGTTGGTTGCACGACTGAATAAGTGCCAACAAGCCTTCTTCATTTTGTAAGCTATCTGGATCAATTAAAACAGCAAGCTGTTTTTGACCTTTAGATGCTTTCTCTTGAAGTGATGTATAAAAACTTGTTTTCACCGATGGGTATAGAATGAGTATGGGAACAAATTAAACTCTTTTTATTGAAAATACGCCTATGAATTTAACTATCTCCTAATGACCACATTTTTTTGGTAATTCCAAGAGAAAAAAATGGCGACTCGTGCAAATAAGTGCTTTGTGTATCCTTTATAAGACAATCTGTTGATTATTAAGAAATTGTTGTCTCCTGCAAATCCGCAAGCAGCAAGGGCGCGTTTGTGAATAACTAATGTTATGAACACCCTTCTACTTAGCTTTCACAAAGAGAAAAAGAAATCAACATACAGGGGTGTTGAAATTGATTTTTGATAAAAACTTCAGGATAGAGGACTTTTGGATTAAAAACCCCCTAAAGTTTTTTAGTGTGTTTTTTAAAAAGAAACAAACTGTTTTGAAATAGTAGAAAAATAAATTTCCAAATCCATGAGCACTGCGGAGCGTATCAAGGTAGGAAGTTCGAACATCTCCGTAAATTGAAACAGATAAATAAAGCATATATAGATAAAATATTACCTGATTAATTAAAATGAGCCGCACCAAGAAAAACAACGAGCAGAAGGGCCTCAGAATTGAGCGTCACTTTACCAAAGAAGGGGTAAGCGCGTACGACCAATTTACGTACGATTACCGTACTTCAGTTATCAAAAACCCGAACGGAAGCGTGGTTTTTGAAATGAAAGATGTAGAAGTTCCTAATTTCTGGAGCCAAGTGGCAACAGATGTATTGGCACAAAAGTATTTCCGCAAAGCCGGGGTACCACAGCCAGATGGAACCACTGGTAGAGAAACCAGCATCAAACAAGTAGCACACCGTATGGCCCATTGCTGGATGAAATGGGGAGAAGAGTATGGGTATTTTGACAGCAGAGAAGACGCTCAGATTTTTTATGATGAGATGGCTTTTATGATTGTTGGACAGTACGCCGCTCCAAACTCACCACAATGGTTCAACACCGGATTGCACAGTTCTTATGGAATCACAGGTAAACCACAAGGACATTTTTTCGTTAATCCTAAAACAGGCAAATTAGAAAGATCTACTTCCGCTTATGAACGCCCGCAACCCCATGCTTGTTTTATTCTTTCTGTTGATGATGATTTGGTGAATGAAGGTGGTATCATGGATCTATGGGTTCGTGAAGCACGTATCTTCAAATACGGTTCAGGTGTTGGTACCAATTTTAGCCGCATTCGTGGGGCAAGCGAAAAATTATCAGGAGGAGGCTCATCTTCTGGTTTAATGAGCTTCTTGAAAATTGGTGACCGTGCAGCTGGTGCAATCAAATCTGGTGGAACAACCCGCAGAGCAGCCAAAATGGTTTGCTTAGATTTAGACCATCCAGAAATTGAAGAGTTTATTAATTGGAAGAAAAACGAAGAGAAAAAGGTAGCTGCATTGATCGCTGCTGGATATCCAAGTGATTACGAAGGCGAAGCTTATGCTACTGTTTCAGGTCAGAATAGCAATAACTCTGTACGTATTCCTCACGAATTTTTCTTGGCTTTAGAGCAAGGAAAAGATTGGGAGTTGAAAGCCCGTACAGACGGTCGTGTGATGCGCCATGTGTCTTCTCAGAAAATTTGGGACATGATTGCAGACGCAGCATGGGCTTGTGCAGATCCTGGTGTTCAATACGACACAACTATCAACGAATGGCATACTTGTCCTGAAGGCGGAAGAATCAACGCTTCTAACCCTTGTAGCGAATACATGTTCCTCGACAATACCGCTTGTAATTTAGCCAGCTTAAACCTCATGCGTTTCTTCAACGAAGATACTTTGGAGTTTGATGTAAAAGGCTTTGAACATGCCTGTCGTTTATGGACAATGGTACTTGAAATTTCTGTGTTGATGGCTCAATTCCCATCACAGGAAGTAGCTCAATTAAGTTATGATTACCGTACACTTGGTTTAGGTTATGCCAACTTAGGTAGTATGTTAATGATTTCTGGTATTCCTTATGACAGTCCAAAGGCTTTTGCCATTGGTGGTGCAATTACTGCTATTTTAAATGGTGTGGCTTACCAAACTTCTGCCGAAATGGCGAAGTATTTGGGTACTTTCTCTAAATACGAAGAAAACAAAAACCATATGTTGCGTGTAATGCGTAACCACAGATATGCTGCTTACAATGCTACTGATGCATATGAAGGTTTGTCTATTCGCCCTGCTGGTATTGATCCTAAATATTGCCCAGATTACTTATTGAAATCTGCTTGTGATGCATGGGATTTGGCCGTTCAAATGGGTGAGCAATATGGTTACCGCAATGCACAAGCTACCGTAATTGCACCAACCGGAACAATTGGTTTGGTTATGGATTGCGATACAACTGGTATTGAGCCTGACTTTGCTTTGGTTAAATTCAAAAAATTATCGGGTGGTGGTTATTTCAAAATCATCAACCAAGGTGTACCTGCAGCGTTGAAAAATTTAGGCTATAATCCTTCAGAAATAGATGCAATCATTCAATATGCAACAGGTTCTGCTACCTTAAAAGGTGCTCCACATATCAATCCTGAATCATTGAAGTTCCGTGGATTTACGGAAGAAGAAATCGAAAAATTAGATAAAGCTGCTTCGGGTGCTTTTGAAATTGGATTTGCTTTCAATGTTTGGACCTTAGGTGAAGACTGCTTGCAACGTCTTGGGTTCAAATCGGAAGAATACAATAGCCATAACTTTAACCTATTGCGTAAATTAGGATTTACACGCCAAGAGATTGAAGAGGCCAACGATTTCATTTGTGGTACCATGACAGTTGAAGGCGCTCCTTTCTTAAAAGAAGAACACTTAGCCGTTTTTGATTGTGCCAACAAATGTGGTAACAAAGGTACTCGTTACATTGCTGCTACTGGTCATATTCGTATGATGGCCGCTGCACAACCATTCTTGAGTGGTGCTATCTCAAAAACCATCAACTTACCTAATGAAGCTTCTATTGAAGACATCAAAGAATGTTACCATTTGAGCTGGAGTTTAGGTTTGAAGGCCAACGCCCTTTACCGCGATGGTTGTAAGTTAAGTCAGCCTTTGAGCAACAAATCAGATGTTAAAGACGAAGAAGATATTCAAGAGGCAGTTGAACAAGTATTGGGTGAAGATGCCAACAAACCAGTTGGTGAATTAAGTCCAGAACAAGTATTAGAAGCTGCTACTGCTATCTTAAATCGTACACATGATACTGCCTTCAAACACAAATTGGCAGGAGTTGTTGCCCGTAAGACATTGCCAGGAAAACGTGGTGGTTTCACACAAAAGGCAACTGTTGGTGGCCAAACCATCTTTGTGAGAACAGGTGAATATGAAGATGGAACATTAGGGGAAATCTTTGTTGACTTGCACAAAGAAGGAGCAACCCTTCGCTCATTGATGAACTGTTTCTCTATTGCTGTTTCTTTGGGCTTACAATATGGTGTGCCTCTAGATGAGTACGTAGACAAATTTACCTTTACCCGCTTTGAACCGGCTGGTATGGTTACAGGTCATGACAATATCAAAAATGCTACCTCTATCATCGACTATATGTTCCGCATGTTAGGATTTGAATACTTAGGTAGAGAAGATTTTGTTCAAGTAGCACCTAACGAAGCGCAAAGAAGTCATTTGGCTATTAATATTCACAAGGCAGCAGCAAATGCAGTAGCAGAAAATGCTGCAGCACCTATCGCAAACCCAGTGAATGTTGCGCAAGTTGCACCTATAGGTTTTCACAGACCAGAGGTAAAAGCTGATGTAGAGGTGAAAGCATCTGCTATGGCTATACCGGAGGCAGCACCTATAGACCAAGTAAGTGAAATGAATAAGCGTATGGGAGATAGTCCTGCTTGTCCTACTTGCGGACACATTACTATTCGCAGTGGCGCTTGTTACAAATGTTTGAACTGCGGAACCCAAACAGGTTGCAGTTAATATTTAACAAATTTTAAAGAAAAGGCCATTTACCTCAAGGTAGATGGCCTTTTTGTTTGTTAGACATTTTTGAGTTTCGGGGAGTCATACGATTAGGAAGATTGCTTTCGTTTCCTTTATCACCGCATAAACACTTTGTAAATTTTAGTATATTGTGCCCTTAAATTCAGAAATAATGAATCAGTCTTTCCTTAAAAAAGCCATTCCCCATTTAATTGCATTGGCAGTTATCTTGCTTGTGATTTTCCTTTATTTTACTCCATTGTTTAATGGAAAAGTCCTTAAACAATACGATGTATTACAGTGGAAAGCTACCTTTCAAGAGATTGCTCAATTTGAGAAAGCCAGTGGAGAGCGTACCTTTTGGACCAACAGTATTTTTGGCGGTATGCCTTCTTTTTTAATTGGACCATCCTACCATGGCAATTTCACAGGTACTATTTTGTTTCATATTTCTGATGTATTAAAACATCCCGCAGATACCATTTTCTTGTTGTTTGTTTGTTTTTATATCATGTTGTTGGCCTTTGAAGTTTCTCCATGGTTGGCTATTGTGGGCTCTTTGGCTTTTGCCA
Source organism: uncultured Bacteroidota bacterium (assembly GCA_903834625.1). Lineage (GTDB taxonomy): Bacteria > Bacteroidota > Bacteroidia > UKL13-3 > UKL13-3 > B1. The sequence continues at coordinate 12,533 of CAILJQ010000286.1, read as the reverse complement.
TGTCTACCTTTAATTTTATCAATATAGATGCAGGGCATGTAACCAAAGGAAATGCCATTGCATTCATTCCATTGGTTATAGCAGGCATGCATATTACCCTGCATCGAAATAGATGGTTAGGAGCTATTTTAACAGGTATTGCCCTATCATTTGAGCTTTCTGCTGGTCACGTACAAATTACCTATTACCTCATATTTATTGTGCTTGCATGGGTTATTGTTGAATTTATTTCTGCACTTAAAAATAAAACTTTACCCAACTTCTTAATTGGTGGAGCCCTTATGGCAGTAACCGCAGGGGTGGGTATTGGAACCAATATTACTGGTTTATTAGCCACAGAAGAATATGGTAAATATTCTATTAGAGGAAAATCAGAATTAACCAAAACTGCAACAGGAGAAAGCAATGCAGCCAATAGCTCTTCGGGCTTAGATAAAGATTACGCCTTAGCATGGAGTAATGGAGTTGCTGAACCTTTCACACTTTTGATTGCCAATTTTTATGGTGGGGCAAGCAACAGCGATTTAGGAACCTCTAGTCAAACCTATAAGGAATTACAAAAACAAGGTTACCCTAATGCCAAAGATGTAGTGAAACAAATGCCTATTTATTGGGGCGACCAACCATTTACTGCTGGACCTATTTATTATGGAGCTATCATAATTTTCTTGTTTGTTTTAGGAATGTTTGTTGTGAAGGGAATGGAGAAGTGGTGGATTTTTTCAGCAGCCATGCTCGCGGTATTTTTATCGATGGGTAAAAACTTCCCACTGCTTACCGATTTGTTTTTTGATTATTTCCCACTCTATAACAAATTTAGGTCTGTTACATTTATTTTATGTGTGGCTCAAACCATGTTCCCTTTCTTGGCAATATTGGCCGTTAAAGCCATACTAGAAAAGAAAATCACTCAGGCAGAATTTTTAAAAGGGTTGAAATATAGCTTAGCTATAGTAGGTGGCTTGTGTTTAATTTTTGCCTTGGTACCTGGTATGTTCTTCGACTTTGCCAGCGAGGCAGATGGTCGTATGAACCTCCCTCAATGGTTGAAAGACTCATTGATGGCAGATAGAGAGAGCTTATTGCGCATGGATGCCTTAAGATCTTTGGTATTTATTTTATTAAGCACTGCCGCTCTGTGGTTCTTCCAAAAAGGGAAGTTAAAGGCAGAACTACTCATAGGAATCCTAGGTATTTTGGTGGTGGTTGATTTGTGGGGCGTTGACAAACGATATTTAAATGAGAAAGATTTTGAAAAGAAAAAGGCAGATGCCGCCATTGAGAAGACAGCCATTGATGAGCAAATTTTAGCAGATAAAGAATTGCATTACCGTGTGTACAATAACACCATCGATTTTGATAAAGATGCATTAACTGCCTACTACCACAAGTCGCTGGGAGGTTACCATGGTGCTAAATTGCGCCGCTACCAAGAATTAATAGAATGGCAACTTTCTAAAATGAATATGGAATGTTACAATATGTTAAACACCAAATATTTCATTTTACAAGATTCAACTGGTGGTAAATTTGTGCAATCAAATCCAGGTAGGAATGGTAACGGTTGGTTTGTAAAGAATATTCAATGGGTAGCCAATGCGGATGAAGAGATCAATGCATTAACAGGCTTTAAATCGAAAGAAACAGCCATTATGGACAAGAAGTTTGAGTCGGTATTAAATGGTTTTGTACCAACGTTCGATTCTTCGGCTTCTATTGTGTTAAATGTTTACCAACCCAACAAGTTGGTCTATTCTTCTCAGGGCTCTAGCGATCAATTGGCTGTATTTTCTGAAATCTATTACGAAAAAGGTTGGAATGCCTATATAGATGGAACTTTGGTTCCACACGTGCGTGCAGATTATCTCCTGCGTGCACTAAAAGTTCCTGCTGGCAAACATCAAATAGAATTTAAGTTTGAACCAACTGTTGTTGAAACAGGCGAACGCATTGCATATGCATCATCTTATACCCTATATGGTGGTTTGTTATTAGTATTAGCTTTGGTATTTTTGAAGAAGAAAAAAGAAACGGTTTGAACCCATGAATAAGAATTGGCAATACTTTGTAGTAGGGGCGCTTTTTATTGCAGCCATCGTTTATATTGTAAAGACTTTTACGAAATCATCAAAAGGTGAATCATGTGCAAGCGGGGCTTGTAAATGCGAGCCAAACCATGCGGCCAAACATGATTAAACTTTGCTCATAAAGCAAAAAAAAACAGTCCACATGGCATTACCGTGTGGACTGTTTTTTTATTAATCTATTCCCTTATTTCTTCTCAATAAGTTTGTATAACTCATTTAAGTTTGGCGTAAGGATGATTTCTGTTCTTCTATTTTTAGCTCTGCCTTCCGCAGTTTCATTGCTTGCTTTAGGTACATATTCACCTCTACCTGCTGCTGTTAACCTTTTGGCATCTACCTTATAGGTTTCATCTAATAAGCGAACAATATTGGTAGATCTAGCCACACTTAATGCCCAGTTGTCTTCAAATTGCGCAGTTTTAATAGGAATATTGTCGGTGTGACCTTCAATCATAATGGCGATGTCTTTGTTTTTATTCAAGATTTCTGCCACTTTTTTAATGGCTTCTTTTCCTTTTTCTTCTACATCTGCACTCCCGCTTCTGAAGAGTAATTTGTCGGTCATCGACACATAAACTTTGCCATTTTTCATTTCCACCGAAATCTCATCGCTGTTAAAACTTAACAATGCCTTTTTAATTAAATTGTTCAAAGCATTGGTAATAGAATCTTGTCTGCGGATAAGGTCTTCGAGTTCGGCCAACCTTTTTTCTCTGGCTAATAATTGTTCACCTTTTTCTTTTAATGCCATATTCAATTGCTCGGTTTTGTTCAAGCTTGAACGAATCAACTCGGTGTATTTATCATTCATGTCATTGAAGTCTTTCTCTAAAGCAAGGTGCTTTTCAGTGAGGGCTTTATGGTCTTCTGTTAACTTATCAAACCTGCCATTAAGGTCTCGGTATTGATTTCCTCTTTCGGTGGTGTCTTTTACAAAAGCTTTCACCAATAGGTTCAATGAATCTCTTTGGGCGGTAGCTTCCTGCATGCGCTTAGAAAGAAAAGTATTATGGGCTTTGTCTTTAAAGTTTTTAGGGTCCTTTACTTTACCTCTTGGTTCAAGATCTTGGGCCTGTAAACTAACTGTTGCCAATAGAGCGAAAACAACGAATCTGATTTTCATTTTAATAATGTTTCCTGCGAAGTTGCTACACTCAAAGTTGTTCTGCAACCAAGAGCGTGGGTATTTATGCGCAGGTGAGTGGTTGCTGTTCACAATAACACACAAAAAAAGGGCTGCCTCTTTGGAGACAGCCCTTTTCTTTATGCTTTAAAGAACCTATTTATTGTCCTTATTTTTTTTGTCAAAATCAACTACAATTGGTGTAGCAATACCAATTGACGAGTAGGTACCGAAGAAAATACCCACCAACAATGCGAAGGTAAATCCTTTGATTACCTCACCTCCAAAGATGAATAATACCAATGCCACCATAAATACAGTTAATGAGGTAATAATGGTACGATTTAAGGTGTTATTTAACGCGTTATTAATGATCATTGGTTTGTTGGTTTCGTGGTGGTGAGTTCCCAAGAATTCACGTACACGGTCAAACACAACCACCGTATCATTGATAGAGAAACCAATAATGGTTAATACTGCCGCAATAAAGTTCTGGTCAACCTCCATGGCAAATGGCAATATACCATCAAAAATAGAGTAGAAGCTCATCATCATTAATACGTCATGTGCCAATGCAATAGTTGCACCTAAGGCATATTGCCATTTTTTGAAACGAATCAATACGTATAAACCAATTCCCAGTAGAGCTATAATAGCAGCCCAAATGGAAGCAATTTTTATGTCGTTTGCAATGGTTGGACCTACTCTTGATGAACTCATTAGTTCAAATTTCGTGTTCATTCCATCAAAACCTTCCTTCAATTTACCTTCTACTTTCTCTGCTGCTTCTGCAGTTTGGTCATCAATAAGGTAAGTGGTAGTTATTTTATATTTATTTTCACTACCTACAGTTTTTACCTCTGGAGCGTTACCAAATGCACCTTTTAAGCCATCACGTAATTGATCAATAGATTTTGTTTCATCTAATTTAACAATGTATGACCATCCACCTTTAAAATCTACCCCTAAGGTAAATCCTTTGGTAAACATAGATACCAAACCAGCCAAAATGATGATTCCAGAGAAAGCATAGAATTTGAAACGATTTTTTACGAAATCGAAATTGATGTTTTGGAAAGCTTTTTCTGAGAATGAACGCGCATATTTAACCACGGTGCCTTTTTCAACTTGCCATTCTGTGATTACCCTTGTAAGTAATACGGCAGTGAACATAGATGATATGATACCAATAATTAAGGTAATAGCAAAACCTTGAACCGGACCAGTTCCAAAAGTATACAATACAAATCCAGCCAATAAGGTAGTTAAGTTAGAGTCGATAATTGAGGATGCCGCATGTTGGTATCCATCTGTAATGGCATTTTTCAAACTTCTTGCACTAGCCAATTCATCTTTCACACGCTCGTTAATAAGTACGTTTGCATCTACCGCCATACCAATGGTAAGAACAATACCTGCAATACCTGGCAAGGTAAGCGCAGCACCTAAGCTGGCCAATACACCAATAATGAAGAACACGTTAATTAATACGGCAAAGTCGGCAACGTAACCAGAGTTGTTATAATAAACAACCATGAAAACCAAGATAACTATGGTAGCAATAATCATACTCCATAAACCACTGCTAATAGCTTCAGCACCTAAAGTAGGACCAACTACTGCTTCTTCCACAATACGTGTAGGTGCTGGTAATTTACCACTCTTTAAAATATTTGCTAAGTCACCAGCTTCTTCTTGGGTAAAGCTACCGGTAATAGAAGAGCGACCATTAGGAATTTCACTTTGTACATTAGGTGATGAATAAACCACATCATCTAATACAATTGCTACTGAGTGACCAATATTATCACGGGTAAGGTTTTTCCAAATTTTAGCACCTTCAGCATTCATGTTCATGGTAACTTCCACATCGCCTGTTTGGCTGATGTCTCTTCTGGCATCTATAACCTTTTCACCTGTTAAAGCAGCAGAACCATCTCTTGATGTTTTTAAAGCATGTAAAATAACACCTTCTTGGTTTTCGCCAATTCCTTTGTATTCCCATGCAAATTTAATATTACCAGGTAATGCCAATTTAACTTCTGGACGGTTTAACATGGTATTAATAGCGGCAGTGTCTTTGATTAAAGCTGTACCGCATGATGAACCTTTTTCAATCAACATCCCTTTGTCATCTGCATAAGGATGCAAAATGGCAAACAATGGATTTTCTTTAGCAAATTCTTCGTATGATTTTTCAGCAGATTTGCTGGTATCAGCACTACTGGTATCTTTTTTAGCTGTTGTGGCCGAACCTAAACCAGCCAACGCACTTCCTGCAGCAGAGGTATCAGACTTAGCTGTATCTGCAACGGTTGTAGTAGATAAGGTTTTGATTTTTTTCAACACATCATTTGCTGTATTGATGTACTTAAATGCTTCAGGATTATCAAATGTAGGGTAAAACTCTAATTTAGCTGATCCTTGTAATAAAGCACGTACACGGGCAGGATTGTCAACACCTGGTAATTCAACCAAGATCCTTCCACTACCCTCTAACTTTTGAATGTTTGGCTGTGTTACACCAAATTTATCAATACGGGCACGTAAGATTTGGAATGAACGATCAATGGCTTGGTTAGCCTCTTCTTGCAAGTATTTTACTATTTCTTCATTGGTTGAAGAAAGTTTGATACGATCGCGGTTAGAAGGGTTTACAAAAATTGCCGACATTCTAGCTTCAGGCGCAACTTCTTTAAATGATTCCGCAAAAAGAGTTACATAATCTTTCTGACTGGTCTTCATTTTTTCGCGCGCCATTTCTACTGCCTGGTTGAATTTTGGATCAGGATTGTTGTTAGCCAAGCCACGAACCAAATCAGACAACGAAACCTCTAGGGTTACATTCATACCACCTTGTAAATCGAGACCTAAATTAAGCTCTCTTTCTTTACATTGTAGGTAAGTGAATTTTTTCAACCCTAAAAAATTGTAGACAGGCATTCTGGATACTGAATCCAGGTATCTACGTTCTGCTGCGGCGTTTCCACTCGCAAACTCTTTTGCATCCTTCTCAATCATGTAGGTCTTCCACGTAAATGATAACTGGAAGATGCTCACCAGTACCAGTGCGATTGCAAAAAACTTAACTGCTCCTTTACTTTTCATTTTGTATATCTAATTCTATTTAAAATTCTTGTTAAACCTCAATTTTAAGAAATTCAGACCAATAAGTGGGGCTTTAAATCAAAAAATCAAAGGCTGGCAAATATAAGGGGTGCTGGCAGTAAAAGCAAAAAACATTAATTATATTGATAATCAGGCAACTGAACTTTTTTTGACCACTTTTTTTGAATTTGGGGTCCTCATTTATACAATCTGTGGGAAAGTGCGGCCCCATAATACCATAAGTAAATTTAGTTTCGTTAGCTCATTAAAGTCAAAATTTATGGAAAATGAAGGATTAAGTTTACTCGACATGATTATCAAAGGTGGGGTGATTATGGTTCCCATTGGGATACTCTCTATGTTGAGTATTTATTTCATGATAGAGCGCGCAGTTTATATCCAAAACGCCTACAAGCTCGAAGCGAACTTCATGAACAATATCAAAGATTTGCTAGGAAAAGGCGATATCAAAGCAGCCAGAGCTTATTGCCAACGTTTAAATACTCCTATATCTCGTGTCATTGAAAAAGGTATTTCAAGAATTGGTAAACCCATCAAAGACATTGAAAGTGCCATGGAAAGTGTAGCTGGATTGGAAACCGATAAATTAGAAAAAAACTTAGGTTTCTTAGGTTTAACAGCTGGTATCGCGCCTATGTTAGGTTTTATTGGTACCATCAGTGGTATCATTAAAATCTTTTACAATATTTCTGTAAGTGATAATATCAGTATTGGCATTATTGCAGGAGGTTTATATGAGAAGATGATTACCTCTGGAGCTGGTTTGGTGGTAGGTGTATTGGCCTATGCTTCTTACCATATTTTAAACAGTAGAATTGATAGGTTCAGCCATAAACTGCAAGCCACAGCTATTGATTTTATTGATGTATTGGAGAGTTGATAAAAAACAGGAGGGAAAATGAATTTTAGAAGAAAAAAACGTTTTGAAGCGGAGGTGGCAACATCTTCCTTAAACGATATCATGTTTTTCCTGTTGCTGTTCTTTTTAATTATATCAACTGTTGCCAACCCAAGTGTAATTAAAGTTTTATTGCCTAAGGCAAATAATAACCAAACCTTAAATAAAAAACAGGTAACTCTTACTATTAATAAGAGCAAAGAGTACTACTTAAATGATAAGTTAATTATTCCTGCCAACCTAGAAGAAGCAATTAAAAAGGAAACTGTTGGTGTGGAAGATCCTACCATTGTTTTGCGCATGGATGCAGAATTAACGATTCAAGATTTGGTAGATATTTTATCTACAGGTACTAAGCTCAAAGTGCGCGTGGTAATGGCCACTCAGGCTACTAGTAGCTAGATTCGCTTCTGTTTTTCTTACTGGCTAAAAAATCTGATATTACCTGCAAACTGGTATCAAAGTGGGTATTGTTGTTAATGATCAAATCGGCCTGAGCCATGAAAGGCAGCAGGTATTTACGGTAAGATGGCAACACATGATTCTTCCATTGGTACAATACAAATTCCTCGCTGATATTTCTCTCGGCTACATCTCTTTTAAGGCGTCTTTCTAAAGCTATTTCCTCTTCTGCGCTGATGAAAATTTTTAAATCGAATTGTTTAAATATTCTCTCGTAATAAAAGATAAACAAACCTTCGCATACTATTATAGGTGCAGGGTGAAAGGTTAAAAGCTCTCCTTGCTGGTTTTCGTGCTGAAACAAATATTCATGACGCGTAATGCTTTGCCCATGATGTAACCTACTAATATCCTCGGCAAAGGCATCCAAATCTACACATTCAGGTAAATCAAAATTGATATGGCCATTCTCGTCTAATGAATGGTTGTATTTTAATTTGTAATAATTGTCTTGAGAAATAATGCAAAGCTGGTCTTCTGAAAAGCGCGTTCTTAACGACTTAAGAAAGGAAGTCTTTCCACTTGCACTTCCACCTGAGATTCCCACTAAGTAGGGTTTGTTTGCCATACAGGGTGTAAAATTACATAATCCCTTTTCCCGAACCAAATTGGAAGAGTTAAAATAATTGAGCTCATTTTCAGAAACATATGAAACAATGGAAACTTTTAATATTTCAAAAGTTTCCATTGTGTTTATTGTTTCTATCTTTGAACCGAATAAAATTTCATTATTGAGCATGTCAGAGGAAGTTAAATTAAAGATACTCAAGGGTGCTGAAGGCTTGTTTCTGAAGTACGGCTTTAAAAGTATCACCATGGACGATATCGCCCGAGAATTGGGAATATCGAAAAAAACGTTGTACCAATTTTTTGAAGACAAAACCAGCTTGGTAGATCAAGCTATCGTAAGGCATATCCTACAAGAAGAAAGTTGTTGCAGGGAAATGTGTCAGCATGTGAACAATCCGGTTGAATTCATGTTATTAATAACAGACTCTTTTGGCGACATTAAAAAGCAAATCAATCAAAGCATATTATTCGACTTAAAGAAGTACTTCAAATCGAGTTGGGACAAGTTGAATTATTTCAGGATAGATTTTATTTTCAATCAAGTATTAGATAACCTAAAGCAAGGTAAATCTGAAGGCTATTACCATGCTGATATTGACGAGAGCTTAACAGCTAGGTTTTATATCCATCTGGTAGATTTTATGATGAACCCAGATAACTATTCCTCTGCTAACTATGATTTCAAAACAGTGCATGATGAAATGATGCGCTACCATTTGCGCTCTATTTGCACAGAAAAGGGATTGAAATTTCTTAACTCAAGTAAACTTAACCAAAACACTAAAAAATAACTATATTATTTATGACCAAGAAATCTCTCGTACTGTTTTCTTTCCTGTTACTCATGTTTCAGGCGACTTGGGCTCAAACAGCGGCTGTTCAGTCGTTCTCTTTAAAAGAGGCTGTTGAGTATGCAAAGAAAAACAATTTTACCCTCCAAAATTCCAAGCTCGATGTGCTTGCCTCACAAAAAAAGGTGAATGAAATTTTTTCTTATGGTTTGCCTCAAGTGAGTGCTTCTGCCAACTTAATTAACAATACCCAAATTCCAGTTCAAGTTATTCCTAACTTTTTGCAATCGGTAATGGGTGGTCCAGATAACCTCAATTTAGCGTTTGGCCGACCGTTTACCTCAGGCATTACTGTTTCAGCCAATCAATTGTTGTTTGATGGAACCTTCTTTCTAGGAGTAAAAGCCTCCAAAGAATTTGTGAACCTATCACAATTAAATTTCAATAGAACGTCTATTGAAACTGAGGTGAATGTTAGCAAAGCCTATTACATGGTTTTATTGCTAGAAGCCAATGAAAACATGATGGCAAAAAACTTGGCTACCCTACAAAAAACACAATCAGATGTTGGGCAATTTTATAAGAACGGATTTGCTGAAAAAGTAGATTTAGATAGGTTGACATTACAACTATCTAATTTAACAGTTCAAAAAGAAAAGCTACACGACCAAAAGCAAATAGCCACCATGGTTTTAAAATTACAAATGGGCTTAAATGTAGCTGATAGCATAGTATTAACTGATGAATTAGAAAAATTAAGAGCTGCATCTAAAACAGAAGCAATAGAGAACAAAGTAAGTTATGCCAACCGAATTGAATATAAAATGTTACAACAACAATTGTCGTTGAGCAAACTAGATAGAAAGCGTTACCTCATTGGATATGTGCCATCATTGTACGCATTTGCTAACCACCAAGAGAATGCCTTTGGAGATGAATTTGGCGCCTTATATGACAAGTTTTATCCAGGAACTGCCGTAGGTTTAAGCATGACCATTCCCATTTTTGATGGATTAAGAAAACATGCGCAAACACAACAAGCCAATATTAGCATTTCAAAAACAGAAAATGATATCAAGAATTTTGAGAATGTGATTAACCAACAGGTATACATGGCCAAGGCCAATTTCTTAAGAACAAATCAACAGTTAGAAATACAACGCGGCAACCTAAAATTGGCAGAGGAGATTTATGAGAAAATGGAAATTAAATATAAAAATGGATTGGGCTCAAGCTTAGAACTAACAGCTTCTCAATCTGATTTAGAAAATGCCCGAACCAATTACCTTACCACTGTATACGATTATTTCGTAGCCGAAATGGAATTAAAAAAGGCATTAGGACTCATTCAATAAAAAATAATAAAAATATAACTGAAACATATGAATAAAATAGTATTTGGAATCATGCTGGTACTGGGAATTGGCATGTTAGCTTCTTGCGGTGATGCAAACACAGTTGAGAAGAAAAAAGAAAAGTTGGAAAAGTTGAAATCAAAACAAGCTGAATTGGTTTCAGAAATTAAAACTTTAGAAGAAGAGATTTTGGCTTTAGGTGATACAAGCAGTAAAACCAATGAGCGCATGAAATACGTAATGGTTACTCCAATTGCAAATAGCGCTTTTGAACACTATATTGATGTGCAAGGAAGAGTAGATGGTGACCAAAATACCACCATAAGTGCTAGAGCTATGGGTCCGGTAATTAAAGTATTGGTTAAATCGGGTGCTACCGTTAAGAAAGATCAAGTATTGGCTGAATTAGATGCAGAAATTGTAAAACGTCAAATTGATGACTTGAAAACCAATTTGAGTTTTGTTACCGATGTATACAATAAACAAAAATCATTGTGGGAAAAGCAAGTTGGAACCGAGGTTCAATACTTAAGTGCTAAAAACAATAAGGAATCTTTGGAGCAAAAATTGGCAACTCTATATGAAAACCTAGACATGTACCGTATTAAATCACCTATCAATGGAACAGTTGATGAAGTGTTTGTGAAAATTGGTCAGAACATTGCTCCAGGTATGCCATGTTTTAGGTTGGTAAACATGAGTGATTTAAAAGCTAAAGCAGATGTGGCAGAAACCTATGCGAGTCAGATCAAACAAGGTAATCCAGTAAAATTAATCTTCCCAGATTTAGATAATAAAACCATTCTTTCTACCATCAATTTTACTTCAAAAGTAATTAGTCCAATGAACAGAACTTTTACCATTGAGGCGAATTTAACTTCTGGAAACGATTATAATCCAAACATGATTTGTGTGTTTAAGGTAATAGATTATCAAAACAAAAACGCAATTGTCATTCCTGTAAACACTATTCAAAAAACAGAAAACGGTGCACATGTAGTAGTAGCGCAAGAAATAAATGGCAAGAAAGTGGCCATCAAAAAACAAATTACTGTTGGTAAAATTTATCAAGACAAAGCAGAGATACTATCTGGTTTGGCTGCGGGAGATATGTTGATTACAACAGGATATCAGGATTTGAACGATAGCGAGCAGATTAAATATTAAGCTGCATTTATTCATTTTCTAATCAACAGAAATATGCTTGAAAAAATAAAAGAATTTAAACCATCAAGCTGGGCTATAAACAATAAGACCAGTATATATATTATGACCATCATTATTACCCTTGCGGGATTGATGAGTTATAATAGTTTACCTAAGGAGCAGTTTCCTGAAGTAGTATTCCCACAAATTTTGGTGAATACCATTTACGCAGGAACAGCACCTAAAGACATGGAAAACCTTGTGACCAAACATATTGAAAAGCAAGTGAAATCAATTAGCGGTGTGAAGCAGGTAAATAGTACCACCGTGCAAGACTTTTCAATGATTAACATTGAGTTTAATACTGATGTGGATGTTCCTGTTGCCAAGCAACGTGTAAAAGACGCGGTTGACAAAGCAAAAAAAGATTTGCCTACAGATTTAACTAGAGAGCCAGAAGTAATAGATATTGACGTTTCTCAAATGCCTATCATGAACGTGCATATATCAGGCGATTATCCATTAGATAAATTAAAAGATTATGCCGAAGACTTAAAAGATAGAATTGAAGGTTTAAAGGAGATTACCCGTTGCGATATTGTAGGTGCTCTTGACCGTGAGTTGCAGATTGATGTTGACATGTATAAAATGCAAGCAGCAGATGTAACCATGCGTGATATTGAAACTGCGGTGAAGTACGAAAATATGACCATCTCTGGCGGACAAGTAAAGATGGACGGGTTGAAGCGTTCTATCAATGTAGTAGGTCAATACACTGATGCCAATAAAATTGGAGATATCATCATTCGTTCAGGAAGTGGAGCAACCATCTACTTAAAAGATATTGCTAAAATAACTGATGGCTTCAAAGAAAAAGAAAGTTATGCGCGCCTCGACCACGACAATGTTGTTACCCTAAACGTTATTAAAAAGAGTGGTCAGAATTTGATTGATGCTTCAGATAAAATTAAG
>CAILJQ010000285.1 GCA_903834625.1 uncultured Bacteroidota bacterium | reverse complement strand
TAATAAATTATTAAAATGAAAAATGTTAATATTTTTAAATCTAAGATTCTTTTGATTTGTATAATTATTACCTCATACAAAAGTTATTCTCAAAACATTTCAAATGGAAATTTTGAGAACAACAATTTAATTATTTATTTGAAATATGGAATCGATCCTCCGGTTTTACCTAGGTCGTGGTGTTATTATTCCAGTCAAAACACCTATTTAACCAAATTAGGTGAAAACCTTATTCAGCCAAGAGTAATTTCCCCTATTGAGATTCGCGACAGTGGTATAATTATCAAAAATGTTCTTTCAGAAAAAGACACTATTTTAGGGTATTTAACCAACTCAGGTCAATTGCCATTTTCACCAAAAGATGGATGCCCTTGTTATGGTCCTCCAGACAGAATATATAAAATTATACTAAAATATAAATATATCACACATACAAATGACTCTGCGTATTTAAGGGTTTTGTACACTTTCAATAACGTTATCCATTACGATGTAGAATTAGCAATTCCTAAAACAAATGGAACAGAATACGTAACTAAAACTCTTTGGACGAGGTTACTACCTGTAGACAGTATCCCCAATGGATTTGTTTATTATTTTAGAGTATCGAATCCAAGAAAAATTGTTACACCGGCAGATTCAAATGAACTTCACCTTTATAACTTTAAGATTGATGTATCACCTGCTTGTGATAATAGTTTTACTTATTGGAAAAAAACAAACTATTCGTCTCCTACGGGTTGGAACAGTTATAGAGGCTTTCATTTGGGTTACTGGCAAGCATTTAAAGGGAATGGGGCACTAGCGCTTACTAGTCTTCAATTAGAAAACGGAACCTATCAGAATTACTCGGAAAGAAATTTTGTAACTTATTTAAATGGAATGGAGCTTGGAGGGGCACCTTATTCCATTAAAAAGGATACTTTGTTTGGATATTATTTGTTTAAAGGAATTGGCAGACAAAATGCTAAAGTACGTTTAAGGTTGTTAAAGAACAATATAATCTTACTCGATACCTTTCAAACGATTTCAGTAAACGGAACCCAGTTTCAGAAGTTCAATTTGCCCTTTTCCATTGGCGCAGAGCCGGATACGGCTCGCATCGAAATTGTATCCGATTCAACTGCCTTACCAGGAGATACACTTATATTGGATGAAATTCAATTTGCTTCGTCACCCTTGAACACAACTGGAAGTTCAGAAAATGGTCCACAAAAGGAGTTTTCTTTTTATCCCAATCCCACTAATGATTATCTCTATCCTTCCCACCCGGAAGAATTACAATACTTCACCACCATTCACATTTTGGACATTACAGGCAAAGTAGTTCTTCAATTGCCTTCGAATCGAACCGAATGGGATTTACGGGAATTGCCGGCTGGTATGTATTTGATAAAGGCAGAAGGGAGTAAAGGATTTTATCATAAAATTGTGAAGGAATGAGATAAGAAATCTTGAATGATTGTTTCCTACATTTGCTGATTATGTTATGGGCCGAACAATCACAGAACAAAAAAAGTGCGTCGTAGGAAAGTTTGAGCCGGAAAATCCTAGAAATAGAGTGGCTGCAAGTACCTACTGCGAGAATAATTCTGTAACGTAGAAAATTTTATTGTTAATGGATCAGCACACTCTATTACAGGAACTACAGGTTATGTTGTATCAAGAAATTACTTATTAGACCAATAAAATAATGAAATATTTCATCACCTTATTATTAATTCCAATTCTATTAGTTTCAAAATCTTATTCACAAGGTATTTTGAATGGGAATTTTGAATCTTATGATACAATTCAGTATAAATAACTGTATAGGTCTGTTGGAGCGGCATCGCCGTATTTTATTAGTAGTAATGAAATATCATTGTCTAGATTGGATACCTTTACGGCCTCGCCAAATAAAATTAATCCATTTAGCAAAATTGATAGCGGATTAACTCTTCGAAATTTTGCAAATCATATTGATACAGTAGTTGGCTATGTCACCAACTGTTCTCAGCTTCCTGTTAACTACAAAGGTGGGTGCAATTGCTTTACACCAATTGAAAATTATTATGAAATAGACATAGATTATTCATTTGATGCTACAAACGCAGACTCTGCCTATTTTAGGGTAATTTATTATCCACCTTATGATTTTGAATTTTCCCTTCCCAATACAAATGGTGTTTTAGTGCACAAAAAACTATGGTCACACACATTCCCTGCGGATAGTATACCATTTAATTTTGTATTTTATTTACGTACAGCACATCCTAACAAAGGCAAAAACATAAATCCCAAAAGCGTGCTTAAAGTTAAACACTTTTCAACCGATTGGGCGTATCAAAATTGTAATCGCTATTTTGATAGGTGGCATAGTTTAAGCTTTATTAAACCTACTTATTGGACTAATGCAAAAGGTGTACATTTAATTCATAAAGATGCGTACAAAGGAAATGGCGCTTTGGCTTTAAGTCCTGTTCAATTGGAAGATGGTACCATTGAGAGTTTCCGAGAACGCAATTATCAAATTAATCAGAATGGAGTTGCTTTTGGAGGCGCGCCTTATTCTCAAACGGTAGATACACTCTGGGGTTTTTATAAGTACAGAAGAATTGCAAGTCAACCCGCCAAAATCCACCTTATCTTGCTCAAAGGTAACAGCATCATTTTAGATACATTTCAGGAACTTACGAATAAACTGGGGTTTGGGTATGATAATTTCTCCATACCTTTTTCTGTATCTCAAAAGCCCGACACCCTGCGTTTGGAGATTATTGGTCCAGACACAGCTGTTTTGGGTGATACGGTTTTAATAGACGAAATCCAGTTAAAATCAGCCCCGCTCAACACAGGAATTGTTTCAGAATATAAACCATTTACCAACTTCTACTTTTACCCTAACCCCACGGCGGAGTTTCTCTATCCTTCGAATCTAGATTTACTCAATGAGGTAGCTGAAATTTGCATTTTGGATTATTCCGGTAAAAAAAGTTTGTGTGTTGATCCAAAGGAAAAAAGGATAAATGTAAATGTCTTGAGTCCGGGGTTATACCTGATCCAAATAATTGGTTATAATGATAGCTCCTATTACCAGAAGTTTATAAAAGAGTAGCCTCACCAACCACATATGCTAAACCTGCTTGGCTTAGTCTATACCTGAATCAAACCAAGAGTAAGAGAAAAGACTAATCCACTATGTTTATAGAATTCTCGCGAGACGTTTGCGCCATCTCTCGTAATATCATTTGCATCTCATGAAATGGTATGATGTATCCCCTAAAATATGATTTCCCTTCAGGAGATGTAGGAGTGGCATGATGCTCCGCATAATCTGCCAGAGAATCCCGATTCTCTTGTATTTTCCTACTCAAACAGGTTCCCGCTGCGGTGGATGATTGGATTAGCTCCTTTCAGTCGCTGATCCCTGGGTGGGGGTGCTTCAAAACAAACAAAAGCCTGTTGTCTTCCGCTCCGCTCTAGCCACCGGGCTTTTTTGCGCCATCGCCCGCTCAAACCTTCGCTGCGCTTCGGTTTGGCGTGCGCTAGCGCAAAAAAGCCCGATTTTGCTTTGCAAAATCAGGCTTTAATTTGTTTTGGCGGAGAGGGCGGGATTCGAACCCGCGGTAGATATTACTACCTACGTCGGTTTAGCAAACCGGTGGTTTCAGCCTCTCAC
>CAILJQ010000284.1 GCA_903834625.1 uncultured Bacteroidota bacterium | reverse complement strand
CAAAATCTCATCAGGGGTGTATTTTAAAGGCAAATAAGCCACCAAGGTAAAAAAGAAAATAACTGTTGGGAAAAGGGCCAAAAAGAAGGTAAATGCCAATGCAGAAGCCCTCAAATTGATTTCACTTTTACCCATATTCCTTACAAAAAACTCTAAAACGGCATACACAGAAACTTCCTTATTGCCGGGCATACTAACCGCAGCAAGCTTTTTATAAAGCCATTTAAAAGGTCGGGTAAAAAATAATTTCTGCTTTTTCATGGGTTCTTTTTATTTCGGTTCGAACCTAAGAGGCTTGAAAAAATGGTTTTAATTTATCTAATAATATGGGCGGACAGCCGCATGGTCTATTTGTTTCCATAGATATGCATACCAATGTTGTTTCACCTTCATTGAGTAAAACACCAGCCTCATTCCTTACTTCATAACAAAAGTGAATGCGAATACCGGGTAATTCTTTAATAATGGTTTTGATGGTTAACAAATCATCGTATTTAGCAGGTTTGTGGTATTTACAATTCAAGCTAAGAACGGGCATCATGGTACCCATATCCTCAAACATTTTATAACTCAAACCAACATCACGCAGGGCCTCCACGCGAGCTACCTCGTAGTATTGGGCATAATTCCCATAATATACATATCCCATTTGATCGGTTTCTGCATATCTAACACGTATTTGGGTTTCTGAGCTAAACATCTTATGATTTTAAAGCCATTTCGGCAATGGTTAATCCAATACTTAAACTACTAGTGGCAGCTGGAGAAGGGGCATTTAAGATATGAATGGCATGTGATTCCTCAATGATTTTGAAGTCATCCAACAATCCACCTAACCTATCGCAAGCCTGTGCTCTTACCCCAGCCTCTGCTGGAATCAAATCGTCTTCCTGCACTTCTGGAACCAATTTTTGCAAGGCTCTGGTAAATGCGGCTTTAGAGAATGAACGATAATATTCTCCTATGCCTGTTTTCCAATACTTCATCATCACCTTCCTAAATCCAGGCCATGCAAGTGATTCAAACATTTCTTCCAAGTTCACATCCGACATATGGTAGCCTTCTCTTTGGAAAGCAAAAACCGCGTTCGGACCAGCCTCAACTCCCCCATCAATCATTCGGGTGAAGTGTACTCCCAGGAAAGGAAAGTTTGGATCGGGAACTGGGTAGATCAAATTCTTTACTAAATAGCGCTTTTCAGGCTTTAACATATAATACTCGCCCCTGAATGGAATAATGCGCGTATCAATTGATTTTTGGGTCAAACCAGCCACCTTATCACTGTACAAACCTGCACAATTAATGTACATGTCTGTTTCAAAAGTTTTAACAGTAGTTTCAATGGTAGCGTAATTTGAAGAAATTTGAATTTTCTCTACTTTGTGGTTGGTAAAAATCTCGCCTCCCATTTCTACAACCAATTCAGCTAATTTTTCACAAACAACAGTATAATCAATAATTCCCGTGTATGGAACATTCAACCCAGCCACAACTTTTAAATGCGGCTCAATGGCGTTGGCTTCTTGTTGTGTAATTTTGGTCATGCGGGTTAAGCCATTTTCCAAACCACGTTGGTAAAGCTTTTCCAATTCAGGAATTTCAGCTTCAGAGGTTGCTACAACCAGCTTACCGCATAAATCATATGGAATGCCATAGGTATCACAAAATTGAATGAGCATGTCATACCCTCTCAAACAATTGGTGGCCTTTAAGCTACCTGGTTTATAGTACAAACCACTATGAATAACGCCGCTATTATGGCCCGTTTGGTGCGCTGCCACAGATTTTTCTTTTTCAATTACCGCAAGTTTTAACCCTGGTTTCTTTTTGAGCATTTGGTAAGCAGTAGCTAAACCAACAATACCTCCGCCAATAATGGCATACTGATAACGCATATCATACAATTTTAACGCTGCAAAGATAGGTTTTTAAGTAGCAAGAATGAAGTTCGAGTAAAGATTAAAGCAGTTAAATTTAGAGGCAAAGAATCAATCAAATTAGGCATGAATAGGCGTGGAAAATTTCAAATCAGCCTGGCTATTCCGCAATTTTCTATACATTCAAAACCCTTTAAACGCAAAAAACACCGATAAGTCGGTGTTTTTTTTGTGGAGGCACATGGATTCGAACCAAGGACCCTCTGCTTGTAAGGCAGATGCTCTGAACCAGCTGAGCTATGCCTCCATGATGTTTCCTATCTCAAGGGGATGCAAAGATAAGGAGGAAGTGTTTAAATGCAAGTAGAACCTAGATTATTTTCAAAAAAACTGCTGAAGAGCCTTGTATTTATTCATTATCAACAAATTAAAATTATCAATCTTCATACAAATTTTCTTCTTTTTCATGCAAGAGTCTGTCTAAGCGCTCTGCTTCTAGCAAGGCTTCCTGACTGTTGTCCTTAAATTCAGCCTCATCCCTTACATAAGAGTTCCATGGATTTGAAATCTTAATGATAAAACTACTAAATAACCTTTGCTCAAACCAATCATCAAAACTTAACTGACTTACATTATTCTGCCTATTAAAAACTCGATGATTAACTAAAACATGTCTAACATCTTTGCCATCACTGCTTGCGTATTTAAGTACACATAAGTCTTTCCAACCAAGGCCTACCCCACCCATTTTCCATTCAAACTGTGGAGCAATTGAAATAATGCGTACAAAATATTGCGAACGACGTTTATCATAAATCCAATCTTCCACTATTCGATATCTTTGGATGCGCTCATTAGGGGTGAAGTTTAAGATAATGGTATCTAATTGGGTGAAGGAAGGGTCATCTGCAGTAACAAGAGATTCAACATATTCAGTATCTGTTCCAATGGTTGCAAGTTTTTCAATTGTCATACTACTACTCATTTCATCTGTTTCATAAGCAATAAGCATGTTGTTCATAATAGCATCATATAAAATTGTTGATAGTGGCTTTACAGGCCAGGCCATTGGTTGATTCTGTTTCTGACGAACATCTATGATTCTTTCAACTCGTTTTACCATCATTACATTGGCAGATTGTAAATCGGGCCAAGGAACTACTTTTCGCTCTCTAAATGTATTCCCATCACCTGTAAACAAAGAATCATAATAACTCTGGCTGAACCCAAAAAGGGGCAAACATAACACCACCCAAAACGCTACTAAACTTTTCATAATAAATTGATTGAAGGAGTGAAACAAAAAGGAAACATGAAACCTAACGTAGTTTATAGCTAGTAGATTATGCCACTGTCATGGAAATCTGACAATATAAAAGGGCAAAAAAAAAGGCCGCTGCAAATGCAACGGCCTTTTTTTTAGGATTGAATATTAATACTCCCAAAGATCGTGTTCTTTTTCAAACAATTCATTTTTGATACGCTCTCCTTCAAGAATGGCTGCAACACCATTGTCTTTAAATTCTGCGTAATCTTTGATATACATATCTTGTTGATTGGCTTCTTTAACCACGTAACTATTGAATAAACGTTGCTCAAACCAATCATCATAGGTTAAACGAGCTGCATCATTCTGACGGTTGAAGATTTCATAATTGATTAAATAATGTCTTAAATCTTGTCCGTCTTTAGAGTGGTATTTAAACACACACAAACTTTGTTCACCTAAATCAACACCACCTAAACGTACATTGTACAAAGGAGCTATAGAAACGATACGAACATACATTTGAGAATGTTTCTTGTCAAAAATCCAATCTTCTACAATTCTGAACTTTTGGATACGTAACTCAGGAATCATTGGATTCACAATAGTATCTGTTTCAGTAAATGTAGGATCATTTGGATCAATAGGCACATCCACATACTCGGTATCGGTACCCAAGCTTAAGAACTTCTCAATCGACATTTGTGTAGAAAGAGAGTCGTTCTCGTAAGGAACCAATTTACCATCACGTACGGCATTATACAAAATAACGCTTAATGGATTTTTAGGCCAAGCCATTGGTTGGTTTGGCTTTTCACGCGTATCAACAATACGTACGATTCTTTTAGCGTACATAACGTCTGCCTCGCGCAAATAAGGCCATGGAATAACTTTGCGTTCTGTAACTGCCTGGCGATTGTAGATGAAATCATCGTACACACCTTGGGCAAAATTGCTTAATGAAAGCAACAGAAAAACAACGATACCTATTGATTTTTTCATTTCTGTTAGATTCTAAATTATTGTCTTACTTCAAGTGCAAGTGATGAAGGAATTGGCACTGCACCAGCAGGACCTTTTGCCTTAATGTTCATCAAGATGATACGATCACCAGGACGAGCATTCATTAACATATTTTTTGCACCAGGAGTTAATTGTTCGCCGCTACCAGTTTCAACTCTAGCCTGACCGTTTCTTGGTTGGTAAACCAAGTTCCAGCTAATTGGCGTGAATTTAACACCTTCGAAAGCGAAATCTTTTAATGCTGTTAAAACGAAGTTTGCAGCTTTTAATTGTCCCATTGATACTGAACCTGATTGTTCGATAGGTCCAAGCATTGGAGTTGGTTTCGGGATCTGACGTACTCGGTATTTAGCAAAACCCATGGTTTTACCTTCTACTGAAGCTGTAATGGTTACTTCTCTTACAGAACCACCAACAGTTAAATTGTATTCGCCACCGCTACCTACTTTGCTTAAAGTACCGCCTTCGCATCTTACATCAACTTTGTTTGCAGCAAAGCCTGGCACTGATACAGAGATTGGGTTATCTAAACCAATGTAAACAACATTCATTTTAGTTGCTGAAATTACCGCTAGTGGGGCAAGTGCAAAGAATGAACCTTCTTTTTCGTAAGTTTCTTTTTTACCGCTTGAATTGGTAGTAGTAATAACTGCTTTGAATTTGTTTTCACCTTCACGGGTTGCAGTTACTTCATATTTACCAATACCACTTTCGTTTTTCAAGGTATTACCGTTTACAGAGATAGTTGCTTCAGATCTAGAACTAGATGCTGCAAGAAATATTTCTGCTTGGTATTTGTTACCAATAGTAATATTGGTACCATTCACTGGGATAATTTGTGGAGTTAATTGGTCAATGATCATTACCTCAGCGGTAAGTGATGATTTCAAATAATCCAAAATTTGTGATTCGGTATTCTTGATATCATTTTGTGTTTTCGACATCAAAGCAACAACCGCAGCAAGAGGAGTGTGCTCAAACATTTCTGATTCCCAAGATTGGGTGCTGCCTTTAGGCATATCAGTAATCAAATCACTCTTGATTAAGTTTTGTTTGTCTTTAGGGATAATTGCCAACAATTTCTCTCTGATTTCATTGATTTTGGCCTTTACCTCAGCGCCTTTACCTTGGTTAATCATTAAGTTTGCGTGCAATTCGATATTACTAGCCTGAGCAACTTCTTCATCAGGGTTTCCATCTTTACGTCCACCGGCAGCAGTAATTAATTGTTCTTTAAGATCTGTGAAATATTTCACACCCTCTTCAGCAATTTTTTGAACCTGTAACGACTTGTTATAGGCTTCTGTTCCGGTTGGATCGGTAGGGATATCTTTATGGTATTTTGCAATAGATTTGAGGGTATTCTCATTTTTCTTATCAATGTTCATACCTGCACGATCCATGCTTATTTCTACTAAGTGGAAGGACTTTAAGATCTCAGCAGACACATTTAGCGCTAACAATGCTGTTAACACCAAATACATCATGTTGATCATCTTCTGCCTTACTGATACTTTACCTCCAGCCATTTCTTCTTATTTGCGTGTTAAAAAAGTTTGTTGAGAATTAATTACGAACATTCATTGCAGCAAGCATATTACCGTATACGCCGTTCAATGAAGATAGATTTTTGTTCAACTTGTCCATTTCACCTTTGAAATGCTCTGCGTTTGCATTGGTATCGTTTAGAGTATTCACAACTTTGCTTAAGCCACCTACAAATTCGTTGATTGACTTCAAGTGGTTGTTAGACTCAGAAATTTCTAATTCATAGATTGAGTTCAATGAAGCCAAGTTTTTAGTCATTTTCTCAATTTGAGCACCATACTCACGTGAACCTTCAGAAGCATTTACTAAACCTTCCATTGCATTAACCGCTTTGGTGTATGTAGTATTGATTCCAGTTAAAGAATCTGCTGCTTGTTGTACGTTTTTGGTGTAAGCATCAGTTGCTACAGCTGCAGTAGAAAGATCTTTTAAGCTACTAACGTTTTCGCTTAATGTACGCATTCCATTACCTAAACTGCTGATCAAATCTGGACCAATCTTAGCATCTTCCATCATTTTGTCTAATTGCTGAGTGATTGTTCCTTTAGCACCTGTAGATTTTTTTTCTTTTGGTTCTAAACCTGCCAACTCTGGATATACCAATGTCCAATCTGGTTCTTGGTGAGGTGGTTCAAATGCCGAAATAAAGAAGATTGCAGCTTCGGTGATAAGACCCACCATCAACATGGCGTCTGCACCCTTTAAGTGGAGAATTTTAAAAAGAGCCCCTACAATTACAACTGCCGCGCCAATTCCGTAAGCTTTTGCCATGAAAGACTTAAAGCCTTTACTTTCTAAAAAACTGTTTTTCATTTGATTAAATTTAAGGTTTAGTATTTGTTTAGTTTGTTTGTGTTTGTTCTTATCTATTTTTTGTCGCGGTTAGAACGACCAATATAAGATTGTACCAAGCGGAAACCTGTGTATGAATTGCTACTATCTTGATATTCGTAGGTACGACTACCATTTTGGATATAGTGTGCAATGTCTTTCCAAGAACCACCTCTAATTACTTTTCTTTTCAAAGTCTCAGCATCATCTTCTTTCGCGTCATATTGGTAGTCTGAGTTCAAATCATGTGAGAATAAGTGACCAGATTCAGCGTAAGCAGATACAGTCCATTCTGCTACGTTACCACTCATATCATACAATCCAAAATCATTAGGGAAGTAAGATGCTACTCTAATAGGATATACACCACCGTCTGCACCGTAATCTCCTCTACCAGGTTTGAAGTTAGCCAAAGAACAACCTTTTGCATTTCTTACGTAAGGACCACCCCAAGGATACATGGTTTGATCTCTTCCTGCTCTTGCTGCATATTCCCACTCATATTCGGTAGGTAAACGGAAAGCAGTTACACCATTTTCTTCATTTTCAGCATAATAAGCATTCAAGTGGAAAGTTCTCCAATGTGCGAATGCACGAGCTTGATGCCAGTTTACACCTACAACTGGATAATCATCATATTTTGGATGCCAGTAGTACATGGTTGAAATAGGCTCATTATAGGCATAAGTGAAATCTCTCATGAATACAAGGGTATCTGGATAAACATCCACCACTTGTTCTTTGATAAACTCTGCCCTGTTCTTAGCATAAGCATCTTTTTTATGTAATTGAGCTGCAGCGCGCAAGTCAACATAAAAGTAACGGTACTTCAATTTACGTACATCTAATTGCTTGGTGCGATAGTAAATCTCACCACCTTGATAATACATATCATTGATTTCACCAGCTTTCATGTCTTCTGGCTCCATTCTCATTTTGTAGTTGATTGCGTGTTCACCGGTTTCTTCTTCGGTAATTGGGTCAATCAATGGCACCCAGTATTTGTCGCCAAGTTTCTCACGGAAGATTGAATCCGTAACCTCGTCAACAAATTGGCGGTACTCATTGTTGGTGATTTCAGTTTCATCCATGTAAAATGCCGTAACCGTGATTTGCTTATTAGGCGCTATCATGGCATTTGGAATGTCCTGCTCGTTGGCTCCAACGTGAATGGTACCTGAAGGGATGTACACGGTGCCGTAAGGCTGTGGATGAAACCAGGCACTCCTGTTTCCAACTCCCGTTAATTCCCCTCTGTCGCTACTCAAACCACAACCCGTAAGGATTAGGGCTAGAGAGAAGAAGAAAAACCATTTAAATTGCTTCATCGTAATTTAAAATATTAATGACTGTAATGTGGCAAAATTATTAATTCGTAGTAATAAAACAAGTTAAAGTTGAATTAATTTGTTAAGAAAACGTTTAGTGTTGTCTTTTATTACATGAATCTTGGGGTATATCTCGAACGAATGATAGGCGGATTGTGAGGTATTTTCACACCAAAGCAGTAGCGAATCATGATTTCATGGCTTCCAGAGCTGTAGTTAATGATGCGTGAGGTAGTGATATCATAACTGTAACCAACATTTAATCCAAAAGGAAATTCATAACCTACCAATAACACCGCAGCGTCCATTGGGCGCCATGTTAAACCTCCACGGATATTTTGGTTCATCACCAAAAAGCAGTTTAAGTCGGTTTGGATTTTAGCTGGATCCTTTTTTACAATAATATTTGGCTGCAAAGCAAGGTTACCTCCCAATTGGTAAGTACCTCCAGCAGTTAAGTAGTAGTGCATTTTGGAATTAACGGTTGAAGTATTGTTATCCCAAGAATAAGTAATGGTATTCTGATTTAAGTGGGTAGCTGAAACTCCTGCATAAAAATCATCAATGATTCCGGCCAAGTTGGTTTTGGTATAATACAAACCAAAATCTAAGTCAATGGCAGTGCCTGATACTGCTGCATTAGGTATTTTAGGGTCATTAGGATCTAAAGCTTTCAATTTTGCCCCATCAAGGGTACGCTGCATAGATCCAACTCCTACACCACCTGCCAATACTCCATCATCACCCATTGGCTGACGGTAAGCTAAGGTTAATCTTGGCATCAACATAGTTTCAAAGCCCAACTCATCTTTTACAATAGTTGCACCAATACCAAACCTACTACCTATAGCAGCATTAATGCTTCCAACTAAATTGCTAGGCGCATCACCTCTTTGTAATCCAGTGGCAGTTTGTCCACCTCCAAAACCCATCCATTGCTGGCGATTCAGTAAGGTTACACAAATTTTTCCGTCTGTTGCACCAGCATAACCTGCATTGTAAGTAAGTTTATTATACATAAACTGACTATAGTGCGGATCTTGCTGAGCCTTGATATCACTGACTGAAAACAGCACAGACACTCCAAGTATAACACGTGTAAAAATTGACCTCATTCTTTGTTTCTTTAATAATTTCCTAAAAAACGTATTTACGAATATAGAAATTATATCAAAAAAAAGGAAGTCTGTTGAAAATTAAGGAAAATTTATAGTGAAGTAGACACTCTTACAAGCTCTTGTTATGGGCCTCAATGTGCTTATCTACCGCTGTAATCATAGAGGGAGTTTGAGGTGTTGGAGCTTGTACATTTACCACCAAACCCGCTTCTAGCATGGCTTTGATGGTTGTTGCACCAAATCCAGCTATGAGTGTTTTATTCTGTTTGAACTTGGGAAAGTTCTCGTATAAACTGCGAATATCGGCTGGACTAAAAAATGCAATAATATCGTAATTCACATGCGTCAAATCTGATAAATCGGCAGATTTGATGCGATAGAAATAAGCTTCTTTGAAAGTAAACTTGCTTTTTTTCATGAATTTCTCAATATCCTGCTTGCGCCAATCACTGCATGCAAAAAGATATTTTTCTGTTGGATGATTTTTGAACAACGGAAATAACTCCAACTCTGTTCCTTTTCCAACAAAAATTTTGCGCTTACGAACCTGAATATATTTGGCTAAATAATTGGCAATACTTTCGTTTACACAAAAGTATTTCATGTCTACTGGAATGTCGATTTTTAACTCTGTACAAATGCGAAAAAAATGGTCGACTGAATTGCGCGAGTTTAAGATAATAGCAGTGTATTCAAGGATATTGATTTTTTGCTGCCTGAATTCCTTACCGGGAATGGCTTCAACCTGGATAAACGGACGGAAGTCCATCTTCAGCTTATATTTTTTCTCCAAATCATACCATGGTGATTTTTCACTTTCAGGTCGAGGTTGAGAGATGAGGATACTCTTGATTTTTTCTTTTTTCAAACTACCAGGCATTTAAAAACATTTTGAAAACAACCATCCAGGGTAAAATTTCCAGGGCGCAAAGATATATAAATATGTAAACAAATTGAAAGCGTCCGCTTTGAGAGGTCATTATCAGGTTTTTAATTTGTCTGTAGATGACTGTAACCAGGATTGTGACAAGTATTGTTGCCGAAATGAACCTCACCATGGTTGGATCAGTTACGAACACAAAAAACAAATTCAGAAACACCAACACCACACCCAAAATGTTATTAACCATAATGGTATTGAAAAGTGTAATGGTGCTAATTCCGCGCATTCTAAACACCGTTCCAATGAGCAAATTGAGAATAATTTTTCCTGCATACAACAGAATAAATACCAATACCAATTTCCAAAACAAGAAGTAAAAATTATCAGTTTCAACTCGATGGTTGGTTTCTAATATGGTGGTAAAAAACAAAGACACCGACAGAATAAAATTAATGAACAGGCCTAAATTGCTTGCAAAATAATTGCCTGTTTTGTCTGAGTAACTTTTAAAATCTGCATGCAGGTCAAAAGCCGAAAAAATAATCTCATCAAAGCGCTTCACGTTCATTAACCTAATCAATGCCACAAACAAGATAGTGGTAAACAAAATCCAAAACTTCCAATGACTTTGAGAGGCTTTGCGTAACTTAATAGACTTCAACCTAGGTAAATCTCTGCTCTCCTCATGACTAGAAGACACCCAAGTAATCCCTCTTATGTTTTCATGTTGAAAAAAATAGTGCCTGAGTGTGTATGGAAGTGCTAAGCTATCGAGTAGGTTTTTGGGTATAAACTTCTGTGGTTTTTGAATAGAATCTATTACCGTAATGGAATCTTTTTTGGTCACAGTCACGATAGCAGAATCTACCGCTTTCACATTCAATTGAAGCAGCACCAATCCGATACAAATGGCAACTATTCTTTTCATTTCACTAAAAATAATTCAACAACCCAAAGTGAATTTTTGCTGCACGCAATTCAAGAGGATTGCCTTTTTCCGACCCTATAGCATAATACAAAGAAAACACTCCTGCACCTGTTTCCAGGTTTATTCCTGCTCCTATCCCCCATGGCTTGTCTGATATATTTATGCCTTTTACATCATTCCTGTAATAAGCCCCATTCCAAAAAAGCAATAGGTTAGAATTTTGCTGAAAAACATACCTCCACTCCAAGTTCACAATAAGGTAACTACTTGCAAAAATACGTTGTTCGTCAAAACCCTTGAGTGTTTTTAATCCACCAATGCGGAAAAGTTCATTCAAAAATAGATTCGGTGACTGTACAACTCCCCCATTTACCTGACTTAATAAGACAAAATGTTTAATTAATTTCTTGTAAACACTGAGGTTGAGACTTGCCCTGTATTGCAAAGTATTCATTTCGATAGAATCGTATATAATCCCTCCTTTACTGAGGGTTAAATTTTCTAAACTTTGGTTTCGCACAATCCTTCTATTCCCCAAAGCCATATCTGTTTCTAACAAATACCCTTTGCTAGGGTTGAAAAAATAATTGAGGGTAGATTTTCGCAGGGCTAAACCATACAAGCCACTTCTTATATCATGTATACTTGGAAGGGTACCAAAATCTTTGACAAATTGGGTATCTATATTCATTACCTGAATTTGTTTGAGTTGGTAAAAAACCTTCAGGTAATTATTGCCTGTAAAGCGGTATTGTAATCCAACATCCTGAAATATCTCAAGCCAGGAGCTATCGAATTTATTGAGACGAAAGCTATAATCTACGCCCAACTTGCTATTCAAAAAATAAGGCCAAATAAACCTTAGTTTTAAGTCTTGAGAGTTGTTGAGATAACCTTTATAGGCCAATTCTAAGCTCTTTCCACTTCCTGCTATGTTTTCTAACTTAAGATTTACATCTCCGGTTATAACCAGTTTATTTCCTAAGCTACTATTAGGGGCAAATCCTATCACCCCATCAAAACTAGAAGCTTTTCTGTTGTTTAAATACACATAGGGTTTGGCTTTGTTACCATAAAAATAAACACCCATTGGTCGGGCTACCTGCACATAGGGCAATTCACTCAATTTGGCATCCAGCGGTTTGAGAAGGTTTTCTTGATAGGGCATACCCGATTTTATGCCAGCATATTGCGCCAGAAAAGCCTTCTTTATTTTGGCATCACCGCCAAAATCAATGCTATCAAAATAAATACGTGTGTTTTTATTTAGGTTCAAGGCTGCTTTTATACCATTGCTATCTGCCGCTACAGAGTCTAAAGCAATGCTTGCAAACGGATAACCATTGTTTTCTGCAAAGCTTAATAAAAGTTTCATCCCTGCTTCTAACTCTGCAGGGTTATATCGTTGATTTTTCTTTTCTGGTAACCTATATCCAGATTCACTGATCCAATCACCTGGTACGTTACCTTGCGTTAATTCCCTTAAAACATAGGCTGGTCCGGTTTGAACCAAAAGCTGCAAGGTATCCTCTCCTACTTGGTTCAGCCCTATGCTTGCATGCAAATAGGAAGCGGCATAACATTGAACTTGAATGTTTGTGATAAATGATTCCATTTGCGTAGAATCAAGTAAAATGGGTGCAGGATATTTCTTTTGAAGCAAATCATTTTTCGGTTCGAACCGAACCTTTATTACTTGCTGAGACCGCGCTTGTAGGCCAAAGCCGACCCAAAGCAAAAAATATATGACACTAAACTTTTTCAATAGTTTGAAAAACGTTTTGGAAACACAAACATTGCAGGTTTACTTCGCATCATTGTTTTTTTATGGCAGGAATTTATTTTCATATCCCCTTTTGCAGACAAGCCTGCCATTACTGTAACTTTCATTTCAGTACAGTACTTTCATACAAAGAAAAGCTTGTAAGCGCAATTGCAAAAGAACTTTTTTTGAGAAAAGATGAACTATTGGGTCAGACCATTGAAACCATTTATTTTGGCGGAGGCACACCCAGTTTGTTGAATGAAAAAGAATGGCATCACATGATAGATGCCCTGCATAAAAACTTTGATTTAAGCCATGTAAAGGAATTTACGGTTGAGGCCAACCCAGATGATTTAACTAGCCAATACCTGCAAATGCTGCAACAATTGGGTGTAAACCGTTTGAGCATTGGTGTGCAAAGTTTTAACGATGAACATTTGAAATGGATGAACAGGGCACATAATGCAAGTGAGGCCTTACATTGCATTCAACATGCACAAAATATAGGTTTGTCAAACATTAGTATCGACCTTATTTATGGAATTCCAGGCATGGATGATATTACCTGGAAACGCAACCTTCAACAAGCCTTTGATTTAAACATTAGTCATCTCTCCTCCTATTGTTTAACTATAGAACCGCAAACGGTATTTGGGCATCGTATGCAAAAAAACACTTTGCAAATTCCAGCAGATGAAACCAGTGAGGCGCAATTTCTGTTGCTTCAAGATACGGCAAGTGCCAATGGTTTTAACCATTATGAAATTTCTAATTTTGGTAAGCCCCATCATTACGCCTTACATAATACCAATTATTGGAAGGGCATTCCCTATTTGGGGATTGGTCCGGGTGCTCACTCCTTTGAACCTGGGATGAGAAAATGGAATATTGGAAACAATCCAAATTATATAAAGGCTATTGAAAAGGGGGATTTACCTATAGAAACAGAAACCTTAAGTGTAAACAACCAGTACAATGAATATATCATGACAGGTTTACGCACAGAATGGGGCGTGAATATAGATGAGATTCAACAAAGGTTTGGAGAGAGTTATGTGGCCTCTTTACACAAACAATTGCAGTCACATGTAGATGCCGGAAGGGTATTGTTTCATCACCCAAATTATACTTTAAGTAAGGAAGGCAAGTTCTTGGCAGATGGAATTTGTTCAGACGCCTTTATTCTTTAGGGCTTCAATCGATATCCAATTCCGTATGATAAACTATCTTCTGAAAGTTGCTGTTGAAGTTTGAGGTATCTGCCATCTTCACTCAAACTCATTCGGTTCAAACCGTTTTCATTCATTTGTGAATATACCAGTAAGCCCAATGAATCTAGGATAAGCCATTCGCTCATACCTTGAATACTGGGCCCATTGAGAAGGATATTTACTTGCTTGTAGCGAGGGTTTTGGAGAATATAAATTTGCTCTACCGTTTGTATTCTAAAAGGATGTACAAAACTAAACCCATTGAGTGGGTTCATAACCATTAATTGGTTGGGTGATTTTACTTGCACCACCAATGAATCAAACAATTGAGCAGGTGTGGCAGGTATAAATGTTGAGGCAGCCACTGAATCTACTATTTCTGGTTGCAGAAGGGTAACGTCTTTTGTTGGTTTCAATTTCTCGGGAACTGGTAAAAGAGCCATTTGTAAAGTTTGGTGAAAGGGCTGAACCAATAAGGTATACACCATAGTGGGCGCAATGATGAGCAAACTAAGGTTCATTAATTTGAAGACATAAGGCGCTGCAGTTTTGGTTCCTGCCACATAAATTAACCAGCCAATTATTACTCCTGTTAAACTACATAAAAGAGTATATGGCACAAACCAAAGAAAGTTGCTATATATGTCGGTTTGAAGTCGGAAGAAAGTATCGCAGGCATTAAGTAACACAAAAGACAAGGCAGCAATGGCATAAAAAACAAAGGCATAAAACAAAATTCCATAGGCCTTTAGCGTAGCCGATTTTTGGAATTTCACTTTCACAAAAAAGAAAAAAAACAGAATACTGATAAGGGATATTCCTAACCAAATAACATTGGTTTCTTGCAATATCTCCCAAATAAACCTGCCTTCCATTCTATTCGTTTTTGAATTGATCGTTTCTGTTTAAATAAGCATTTTGGAGGTGTTCAAAGGATACAAAACGTTTCCTTTGTAGCGCGCGGAAGCGAAAAGGCTGACCCAAAGCCGTTGTATCGTTAATGGTTGGCTTGTCTTGTATGTGCATGTGTAAATGCGGGAAGGTGGTATTGCCACTGTTACCACATAAACCCAAAAACTGGCCAGCACTTATGGTATCACCTGATTGGATTGGAATGGAACCTTTCATGAGGTGCGCCAAAAAGAGGTATTTGCCATTTTGTAAATCAATGCCAATATAATTTCCGGCCGGACTAATGGTATCTTCTCCCTTGTGTACTACTTTATTGGGTAGGCCGTCAACCATGGCAAACACAAGACCTGAAGCGGGCGCAAAAACACTGTCGCCAAAGGCATAATGGTCTGTTGTATCTGCACCATTATTGGCAAAAAACATGCCTTCTTCATTCAACTTAACCATATCCATTCCAAAGGCTTGAGGTGGATAATTGCTGTGGTAATTCACCCATTTGTTTTCTCCTGCATGCATGGCAAGCCAGGTTCCTTTTACAGGTAAATCAAGCATCACCGATTTTTCGGGAGAAGGGTATACATAAGTTCCGGGAACAATAAAGGCAGCTAAAATGAAGGCAAAAGAGCAAAAAACACTCACCAATAAAAACAAAATACGTTTGATGAATTGTTGGATCAAACTTTCAGAAACGGTAAAAGATAAAATGATTTCCATGACAGCAATAGAAACCAATACAAAAATAAAAGTATGTTGAGCCGTT
>CAILJQ010000283.1 GCA_903834625.1 uncultured Bacteroidota bacterium | reverse complement strand
TCCATTTCAGAGGGTCTCACTTGGTAATCCCTTCCGCCTTGTATAAACAGCAGGGGTTTGTTTTGAACCTTTGCTATATGTTTGTCTGGACCATTGTTTTGAAGGTGTATCAAATAAGTAGCGTTTAGTCCAGTAGGCAATGAATCTGCTGGAGAGCTTGCACTTAATTTGTCGCGAGCATATATAGATTTACGTAATAATTCTTCATAAGGTGCAGCGTTTTTGGGATCATCATTACTTTTTAAATACTGCAATTGTTCAACCATTAAAGTTGGCAAGCCATTGTAAGGCCCGGCAAAAGACACATAACCTGCAATTCCTTTTAACTGCGATTCATAATAAGGAATGAGGTACCCGCCTTCGCTATGTCCTAAAACATAAATGCGGGTACTGTCTAAATCTGGATATCTTTTCACCAAAGAAATGGCCAATTTTAAATCGTCTATATATTCTTCTTTAACGGTTAAATTTTTATTGGCTTTGTACATTGCAGCTCCATGTTCTTTGGTGCGTTTGTCGTACCTAATTACCGCAACGCCATTTTGGGCCAAACCCCAAGCCAAGTCTTTATACATTTTATTTGGCCCCAAACTTAAATCTTTATCAGTGGCTCCGCTGCCTCCTGTAATGATCACCACCGGAAAACCTTTACCTTTAGAAGGAATAGTAATTACGGCCTCTGCGGGATAAAGTGGGTCGGGCAATAACTTCTTATATTCGTAAAAAAGAGTAGCATCAATATAGGCTGCCGGGCGGTATTGTGGTGTTGGAGCGTCTAACCATATACCCATAATTTCTGCCTTGCCATTAAACACCAATTTTAATCCAAGTTTTTGCTTTTCAAATTGAAGAGGTGTTAAGGTGGTTACCATAGAGTCTTTACTTAAGATTTGAGTTTTCCCTATCTCCTTTAGCGCACCAAACCGCATTTGTAACCCATCCCAAAGCCCCATTAATTTTTCTTCATTCAACACACGTTTCATATCAGGGTCCATACGCAACATTAATCCCGCATAGCGCTCTTCCTTTAATAAGTAGATGGCTTCATTGGCTTTGTAAGCATAATCAATTTCTTTTTGGGCAACAACAGATGATAGCGTTAAAACACATAACAAAAAACTTAAAACAATCCCTTTCATATGTTTTGCAAGATAACCAATCGGCCACCATCTATCCTATTTCTTCGGTTCGAACCGAAAACTGATAAAATTAATTTAAGATAAAACTTGCCAGCCTAACAATGATTTCTGGAGCTACGTTGCCCGCTTTTTCATAATCACCTGTAGCAGGTGCCCCATTAATTTCCATGAGTAGGTAATTGGTAGCCGGGTATAGTACATATGACCAATCATAAGCTGCCTCTTTTTCTCCTGCTTGCTTCCATAAGGTAAGTTGGTTGGGTGGAGTTTGAATGTCTTTTGCTCCTTGAATAAATAAGACTTTCTTGTTTCGTAAGGTGTTTAGGTTTCCTTCTGGCGATTGTTTTTGCAATTCCAACAACAAGGAATTGGATGGATTAAGAGGTTTTTCGAAAGGAGCCTCTAAGGCAATGTAACCCGCAATATGGGGTAATTGATTGGCTATATAGGGCAATAAATAAGCGCTTTCTCCATGTGCCAAAATAAAAATACGATTGGTGTCTACTTCCTCCATTTTGCGCACCAAAGCAAGTGCCTTAAGCAAATCATTGAGGTAGGTTTCTTTTAAAGAAGTATTGTTCTGAACCAAGGCATTTCCTTCATAGGCAGCACTGCGTTTGTCGTACCTAAACACCACTACATCATTTTCTGCCAAGCCCCAGGCTATATCTTTATAAGGCTTGTTAGGACCAATACTGAAATCTTTATCTGCCTTTCCCGGACCGCCCACAATAATTACAGCAGGCATGCCACTTAACATCCTTTTGGGTAGGGTAAGTAATCCATTTACAGGATATTTTGGATCGGGTAAAGTTTTGCGGTATTCATAAAATGAGGCGGGGTTTACATAATCTGGTTGGGTGTATTGTGGCGTAGGCGACACCAAAAAGAACCCAGCAATCTCTCCCTTTTGGTTAAAAATAACTTTGAGACCAATCTTCTTTTTTTCAAAGCTTATTACGGTAACCGTTACGGCCAATTTTCCTTTGTAACTTAACTCGGGTTCGGCAACAGAAATAACCTTTCCATAACCCATCTCTAACATATCCCACATGCCCATGAGTTTGTCTTCATCCATCATGCGTTTCATGTCTGTATCCATGCGCAGCATCATGGTTTCGTATTTACCATTGCGCATGAGGTAAACTACTTCTTTTGCCTTAAAACGGGCGTCAAAAGAACTCTGTGAAAAAACGGAGGAAGGCAACAAAAGCAGCCCAAAAATAAGGTAGCAAAGGTGTCTCATGCGGGGCACAAGATACCCTATTTACCCATTTCAAAAAAGTAAGAAAAACTTAGGCCTGGGTAGGTTCGGCAATACCTGCCAATACTTCATTTAGTTTATTTTCCAATTCAGCTAGCAAGGTTAATTCCTTTTCCTGATTTTTACCTTCAAAGAAATTACGGTAATATGAAATCCCATCCATTAAGTTTTTCTCAAAGGCAGCAAACATACTTACTTGCTGCTTATTATAAGGAACAGGAGTATCCATAACAAGTTCTTCAAGGTAGTTGATATACAAATCAAGCTCTTTCAGAAACATGTGTGGCCTATGTATATTCTGCATAATATTGGCTCTACCATAAATATGGTCAACCATTTCTTGCAAAGAAACCAATTTGTCGTAGTAAGCTAGGTTCGGACCCGGACAAATAGAAACACTGTCTTTATAATATTTGGTTTCAATTCCGTAATTCATCAAGGCAGCATTGGTTAAACCCACACACAAACACTCACGTGCGGTAATAAGGCTAAACTGCTTTTGGGCTTCTTTTTCGTCTAAATTTTTCTCTTTGAGTTCATTTAACTTTAGGTGTTGGTATTGGCGGGAGGCGGTACAAATGGCATCTTCTGTAAACTCTTTGTTGAGTACAGAGAATTTTTTAGGACATGCACTACCCGGTCTATTTTTCATTACCATTAAATCTTTTTCTTTGGCCATGCTATTGTCTCTAATATTATTGAAACGCACGCCCAAAGGGGAGCTATGACTTAGGTATAAATCTTTCTCTTTGGCAGCACATAATTTCTCTAGAGTGTCTGCATCAACGGTAGTAGCCTCTGGCACCAATAAAAAGGGAGAGCCCCAACCTACTGCATCAAGTTCAAAATCTTGGAGCAACATGGTATGTTCTTCTGCAGTTCCCACGCCACCTTGAGCGGTAAATCTTTGCTCATATGGTGCTGTAGGTACTTCATAATTTTTCTCTTTTAAAGCAGCAGCATACAATTCAAACAAGGTTTCTTTTAAAGCCGCTCGGTTGGCATTAAACTCTTGCAAAATTGGCCCCATCAATAACCCATCGGTAGCAAAGGCATGGCCACCGCAGTTAAGTCCACTTTCCATTCTAAACTCACTCACCCACAAACCTTTTTTTGCTAAAAATTTCCCTTGAATTAAAGCAGAGCGGTAATCACTTATTTTAAGAATAATTTGTTTCGTTAATTCGCCCGATGCGTTTGGATAAAAATCCTTAAAGTTCTCAAAATAGCTATACAGTCTTGGGTTCAAACCGGCAGATAAAACTACCGAAGACTTTAAGTTACTATTGGCAAAGCCACGCAAAGCGGCATGGGCATCATTAAATTCTGAAGGCAATTTCTCCTCACCTGCAAAATTCTCCCTATCTAATTTGGTCATGATATTGATATCTATACTCCCTTGGCGAAGGTGTTTGCCCAGCCAATCACGTAGGTCGTTGGTCATTCCAGAGGCATTCCAACGTTGCATAAAATCTTTCTTCAAATCAGACATATCCGGAAGGAGTTTGAAATACTTCTCTAACTCCGAACCCTTTTCATAGGCAGCATTTTTAAGGTGTTCAAATTTGATATTTACTATTTCCTGCACCATGTTAAGATAGGCAGTAATGCGCTTGGCTCTAAAGTCTTCGGCTTTTGCAGAAATCTCTTCATAGGCCAAATTAAACTGTTTACAGTAATAGGCACGCAATTGTTCCAATAAACCATCATCAACCATTGAAATAACGGAAGAAATACCGTAATGAGCAAGCTTGATGGGAGAATCGATGGTAAATGCAACGCCCATTACGGGCACATGAAAGTTGTGGGGCGATTTGGTATTCGTCATGTCTTTAGGTGAAACTTTACCGCACGAATCTATTGGTTCAGCCACGCTTAAATTATGACATACGTCACTTTTGCAAAATGCACAAAAAAAAGAGGCCATCTATTTGGAGACGGCCTCTTTTTAAAGTTATCAAGTGGAAAGATTATAAAACCTCGCTCACTTCTGTATAAGGCAAGCCAAAAGCATCTGAAACGCCTTTGTATACTACCTTACCATTTACCACATTTAATCCTAACCTCAATTCTTCGTTATCTGCGCAAGCTTTTTTCCAACCTTTGTTTGCCAATTGCAAAGCGTAAGGTAAAGTAGCGTTGGTTAATGCCAAAGTAGAAGTATAAGGTACTGCACCCGGCATATTAGCCACACAGTAGTGAATAATTCCATCTATTTCATAAGTAGGATTTTCGTGTGTTGTTGGCTTACATGTTTCAATACAACCGCCTTGATCTACTGCCACGTCAACTAAAACGGTACCTGGCTTCATCATCTTCAACATATCACGTGTAATTAAATGAGGGGCTTTTGCTCCTGGAATTAACACCGCACCTACAATTAAATCAGAAGTTTTAATAGCCTCGCGGATATTATATTCATTAGAGAAAACTGTTTTTACATTTTTAGGCAAGATATCGTCCAACTCACGCAAACGTGGGATAGAAATATCCATAATGGTCACATCTGCAGACATACCAGCCGCCATTTTAGCTGCTTGTATACCTACTATACCACCACCCAAAATTAACACTTGTGCAGGTTTAACGCCCGGTACACCTCCCAACAAAATACCTCTTCCACCCATAGGCTTCTCAAGATATTTAGCACCTTCTTGAATACTCATTCTACCAGCAACCTCACTCATAGGTACCAATAATGGCAATGAGCGGTCTTTCTTTTCAACAGTTTCGTATGCCAAACAAATTGCTTTGCGTTCAATCATGGCATTGGTTAATGGCTCGTAACTGGCAAAGTGGAAATAAGTGAATAACAATTGATTTTCTTTAATCAAAGGATATTCAGAAGCAATAGGCTCCTTTACCTTAATAATCATTTCTGCTTTGGCATATACCTCTTCAATAGTGGCTAACATGCTTGCACCAGCAGCAGTATACTCTTCATCACTAAATCCGCTGCCAATACCTGCAGTTGCTTGCACAAATACCTGATGACCGGCTTTGGCCAATGCAGAAACACCTGCAGGGGTTAATCCTACGCGGTTTTCATTGTTTTTAATTTCTTTTGGAACACCAATAATCATAGTTGTAAAATTTGGGTCGGCAAACTTAGGACATTCACAATGAATTCCCAAAACAGAATTCTTTTCCAGGGGTTTCGGTCTGAACCTACCAACAACTGTCGGCAGGTGATTTCTTCCAAACCTCAGGCTGAATAGCTTGTTCAGGAAACTTTTGTAACACATAGGTGCACAAATCATTCAGCTCTTCCTTGTTTAAATGTTGGATAGCTGCCATGCGCATGGTATATGTTTTTCCGTTAACTGAAATTTCGCCTCCCAATCCTTGGGTAATTATACATGGTAATTTAGAGGCGTTTTTGCTCAAATAATCTGAATGGTATAGCGGTGGAATTAAATTGGCCAAGCCACTACCATCTTCTTGGTGACAATTGGCACAGTTGTTTTTATACAACTTAGCCCCATTGCTCAACTCCTTCATGTTCACCAATTCACTGTCGGAACAGGAAAAGATAAGAAAGGCTGCCGCTAAAAAACCAAAGAGTTTATTTTTCATTTTTCAGCAAGTCAATATCTTCCAACAAATGGTCAACTTCTGCAGCATCGGTGCCATTGTACACCCCACGCACCCTACCCATTGGGTCAACCAAAATAAGCCCCCCACTGTGCACATATCCACCAGGCTCAGTGCTATCTGCCATGGCGGTAGCATAATATCCCTTTTCAGCAAGTTCATAGGTTTGCTCTCTGTTGCCCCTTAAAAACATCCATTGTTTTCCGTCTGAACCCAAACGGGTAGCGTAATCTTTCAGCAAGGCAAGGGTATCAAACTCGGGGTCTATGGTATGCGATAATATCATAAAATTTGCATCACCTTTATATTTTTCAAACACCCGAATCAGTTGTTTTTTCATGATAGGGCAAATGGTAGGGCAACTGGTAAAAAAGAAATCGGCCACATACATTTTACCCTTCACACTTTCTTGGGTAATACTGTCGCCATCTTGGTTTACCAACGAAAAGGGTGGAATGGTTTGGTAAATGGTATCCACCTGTGTTTTTCCATCCACCACAGTTGTTTTTGTATCGCGGTTACCCAATATGGGTAAGGTGTGTTGGTGGTTGTTGCAAGCAAACAATGCAAACAATAACACAGAGCTAAACCTAATTTTCATTGTTTTTTAAATATGTTTTGGCTTGAGAAATTCCGTCTAAAATTTGTTTTTTAACCAAGTCAATTTCACGCGATTGGTTTTGTAAATACACCAAAGCAGAATCATTCACTTCAGGTTTTTTGTATGCACGCATCCATTTCATCATATCGGCATCGGCTTTGGTTAGTGCATATGACAGTTTATTTAAGGTATCTGAACAAGCTGATGTTTGGCAAGAATCAAGTTTAGCTTGAATTTGTTTTCTCAAACGCAATACCTCCCCCATGCGCGGCATTACCTCATCATGGGTTGCCATGATTTGTTTGTCTATTGCCTCCAACTCTTTTTGCTTGGTATTATTCCCACAGGCAAGTAAAATCAGTAAACAAAAAAGTGTATAAAAAGCAGATACCTTCATGGCGCAAAGGTGGCTAAAAAATGCTAAAACTGTTTCATCAATTGGAGGTATTCTACACTTAATTTCAATTGATATAGAGGCAATTGCTCCATCAACTCTTTGGCTCGTGCTAAATCAATGTCTTTAAATATTAAAACAGCACCGTTTTTTCCTTCTCTTAAGAAAAGGTGCTCCAAAATTCCCTCGGCTTTCCATTGGGCAACTACTTCTTGTTCGTGCTTAATAATTTCTTGGAAATTTGCAGGTAAATTCTCCGTATCTATGGTTAAAATAGCTTCTATTCTGTTCATGT
>CAILJQ010000282.1 GCA_903834625.1 uncultured Bacteroidota bacterium | reverse complement strand
TACACCACGCCAGTACTGTATCTGCTAGATCGCAAAGGCACCATTGTTGCGAAGCGTATTATGCATTTTAATCTAAAAGAAACCTTAACTGACCTTGCCTCAGCTAAGAAGAAATAAATAGCGCAGCAATAAAAAAAACAGCTTATTATAGTAGGTACAAACCCTACCAACAAAAAAAGGATGATACCACTATCATCCTTTTTTTATGTATACGCCTAGTTGATGCATCCGCAAACAAATCGCATAGGTAGTTTTGACAGGTACGCGCGGCCATGATTTGTGTTATCGCAAACCATGTATACTTTAAATCCAATTAATGCTGAAGTAATGACAATCTGCACCTATTATTGACATGATCAAACACCAATAAGTAGTAAGAACCAAAAATAGATGATTTGTGAGGACACAAACTGCGGGTGGAGGGAACTCAAACCGCCGTACCAAGAACTCGGTTGGCTGTGTTCCGAAGTGGGAGGGGGTACTTCGGAGGTGGGTAGATAAAAAAATGAAGATTTCTTAGAGACCTTACTATTGAGAAACGTGTCTACTTATGTATTCTGACCTTATATGACGGCAAATTTTAATTTATTGTGTATGAGTAACGATTGAATTTCCCTACTTTTGACACGTCGTGCCAAGTTAAATACTGAACATAAAATTATTTAAGACAAAAAATTAGAGAAGCTCTACAGGTTTCATTACAGATAATCTATCAAGATTTTATTGGTTTCTCAATTTTGAAATTCAATTAAAAGATAGTAAGACTAGTAAATCTTCAAATCAAATATGGAAACATTAAACTATATAGATTTATTCGCTGGTGCGGGTGGACTTTCTGAAGGATTTATAAGAGCAGGGTTTAACCCAATTGCACACGTTGAAATGAACAAGGATGCATGTGATACAATTAAAACAAGAACCGCATATCATTGGCTAAAAGAAAATAAGAAAACACGAATCTATAACGACTACCTAAAATCTGAAAATAAAAACAAGGAAGAACTTTGGAGAAATGTGCCTGAACATTTAATCAACTCTGTTATCAATAAAGAAATTTCCGAAAAAACATTACCTGAAATTTTCAAATCAATTGACAAGGAATTAAACGGACAAAAAGTTGATTTATTAATTGGAGGACCTCCTTGTCAAGCATACTCAATTGTAGGGCGCGCGCGTAAAGATATGGAAAGCGACCCCCGAAATCATTTATACAAACATTACGTAAAGTTTTTGGAGAAATATCAACCTAGAATGTTTGTATTCGAAAATGTTCCTGGAATTTTATCTGCAAAAAACGGAGAATATCTTGACAAAATTTTTAAGGCCGTTCAGAAAGCTGGTTATGAATTGGCAATACCTCCAAAAAATCATTTAAATGCAAAGTCCTTTGGCGTTTTACAAGACAGAAAACGTGTTATTATAATTGGTTGGAAACAAGAACTGAACTTAAAATATCCAAATTTTGAAGAAACAGAAAACAAATTTCAAGTTTTGAAGGATTTGTTCTCAGACTTAAAACCTTTGAAAAATGGTGAAGGCACTTTAAATGCTGTTAAGTATACCAAACCAACAAACGAATATTTGAAACAATCCAAGATTAGAAATGGTTTAGATTTTGTAACACAACACATTGTAAGACCCAATAACGAAAATGATTTGGAAATTTATCAAATAGCCGTTGACGAATGGAACAATGGAAAAAGATTGAATTATGCTGACCTGCCGAAAAGACTCATTAAACATACTAACACCGAATCATTTGTTAACCGCTTTCAGGTTGTAAACGGTAGAGGATTTTCACATACCGTTGTTGCACACATTGCAATGGACGGACACTACTACATTCACCCCGACAGAAAACAAAACCGTTCTATCTCTGTAAGAGAAGCCGCAAGAATACAGTCTTTTCCTGATGATTATTTTTTTGAAGGAAGTAGGACGGCAGCATTTAAACAAATTGGAAATGCTGTTCCACCGCTTATGGCGGCTGCTTTAGCAAAAACTATTAGCCAACTTTTGAATGGAAAATAAAAACATACAGTCCGAAGTTGCAGAACCAAATCCTGAATATCTGATAAAGTCAATTGCAGAGCAAGGTTACAGTCTGGAATCCTCGTTAGCAGATTTGATGGATAATTCTGTTTCAGCAAATGCAAACAAAATTGAAGTGCTAATTAGGATGGAGCAAGAGCCATTTACTCTGTTTATTGCGGACAATGGTAATGGAATGGATGAGGAAACACTTAAGGCAAGTATGCAGTTTCCAAGTAATTCACCAGAAAAAGAAAGAAATGTTTCTGACCTAGGAAGATTTGGATTAGGGATGAAGACTGCATCCTTTTCTCAGACAAGATGCTTTACAGTTTTATCAAGAAAAAAAGGAACCAAAAAATTTAGTGGGAGAACTTGGGATGTTAACCATCTGAAACTAGTTGGCAAGTGGCGATTAATTGTAAACACAGATGAAGAAATTACCAAACTCATTCAACAGTATCATTTACTGAGTGAAGGACATTTGAAACGCTTTGAAAATTTTGAGGCAAGTACAGTTGTTGTGTGGAATGGTCTTTACAAGTTTGAAAATTATCTTGAAGAAGACAACAGACAATCTGCTTTGAAGAAACAGATTACAGAAGTTACTTCTGATTATTTATCCCTTGTTTTTCACAGGTATATGGAACGCAAGGCAAATTCGTTGCAGATAAGAATCAACAACAATCTGATTGCACCCTTCAATCCATTTCCAACAACTATAACTGATTTGCGTCCGATAGAATTCAAACAAAAGCATTTTAGCACTGACACAATTAAAATTGAGGGATTCGTGCTCCCATCCAGAAGTATTGATGAAAGTCA
Organism: uncultured Bacteroidota bacterium; assembly: GCA_903834625.1. Classification (GTDB taxonomy): domain Bacteria; phylum Bacteroidota; class Bacteroidia; order UKL13-3; family UKL13-3; genus B1. The sequence continues at coordinate 3,100 of CAILJQ010000282.1, read as the reverse complement.
AAGCATTTCCCTCTGGACTACAAAAAATCGAAGTTTGATGGACATGGAAGGAATCTACATTTACAGAGCAGACAGATTAATTCACTTTGGCGGCTGGAATGGCTTAATCAAGAAAGCACCACGGCTTCAATTGGCAAGACTTCGTGTTGAAATTGGTAACAGCGTTGACCATTTGCTGCATCTAAATGTTGCTAAATCTCAAATTGAAATCCCACACGATTTGAAAGTAGCTTTTGAAAAATATATTGAGGAATTAAAAACTCAAGCGGAGAGAGAATTCTTCAATAGAGGCATCAGAAAATTTTCATCAAATCGTAAAGAAGATAATGTTCAACTATTTGAGAGAAAATCAAGCAACAAAGGAACATTGCTGGAAGTGAACAACAGTTTTCCTTTACTCAAATCATTAATGAGTGAATTGAAAAAAGAGCAACTTACAAAATTGAATCTAGTCATCCGGATGATAAATACAAGGATTAATCAAATCAGGCAAACTCATGAGGAGAAAACATTTGTTGGAATTGAAGAGAAAGACGGATTGTCATTGAAAGATTTAATTTCATGTGTCAACCAACTTATTGAAAGTGGGCTATCATCTGAACTAATAAAAAAAGAGATACTTCCAAATCTTGGATTTACGGAAAGTTCATTGCCACAAGAAATCAATCAGCTGTTAAAATAAATTTCATGGAGAATAGATACATAGACATCATAATTAAAATCATTGCAAGTAAGGCAAAGGAATATTCACAGAACAATTCCTCTCCAGCTTATTTTCTGAATCTTCTTCCAGAGATTCAAGATTCTATAATTACAGTAATCAAAATGTATGCTTATCCAGAAATTGATCATGTTACTTTGAGAAATTATTTTGAAACCGCAAAGAATCAATATTTGTCTGTTAATCCAATTGAAATTGACCCAAGCAATTCACTTACTAAAAAAGGATTCACAACATGGCTTACAACAGAAAGAAAGGAGGAGTTGAAAAACTCTTGGAATTACAGCAACAGATATTTTACTCTGCTTGAAAAATCAGGTCGTTCCGAAAAAGTAATTGACGAAACAAAAAAAACAAGTCTTGAGATATTGGAAAAAATGGGAGACCCAAAATCAAGAGAGGAATTTTATGTCAAGGGATTAGTTGTTGGCAGCGTTCAGGCTGGCAAAACACAAAACTTTAATGCAGTAATCAATCGTGCAATTGATTCGGGCTACGGATTAATAATTGTGTTGGCTGGTTTAATGGAAGACCTGAGGAATCAAACGCAGTTAAGAATTGAGAATGATGTAATTGGAGAAGGTCTTGATATTGACACTGATACTTTGGTAAAAAAAGGTGTTGGAGCAATAAGAAGATTTGGAAACATGGGAGACAGCAGTATTACGCAAGTCATTTCAATTACATCTGCTAAATCTGATTTCAAAAAAACATTGCTTGATGCAGATTTCTCTCTTAATCATACGAACATTCTTGTTTGTAAAAACAATGTTAGTGTATTGCGTAATCTCATTGTATGGCTGCATGACTACCTAGAAGAAAATAAAGACCAACATGATATTCCATTACTGATTTTGGATGATGAAGCAGACAATGCATCATTAAACAATGAAGGTAAGAAAGGAAGAGAATATGCTTCAAAAACAAATGGACATATCAGAGCTTTACTTGCATTATTCAAACGCAAAACTTATCTCGGTTATACCGCAACACCTTTTGCAAATATTCTTGCGGACCGTAATGATGCACCTGAAAATAATTGGATTGTAAAATATAAAGTGAGAGGACAAGCAGAAGAAAAAGCACTGCAGCGAGTTGATAATTTATTTCCTGATGATTTTATCGTGCTGCTTAATCCTCCAACAAATTATGTTGGGTCAAAACAAATATTTGAAACAACTAAGCAAATAAATAACAAAGCAGAATTAAAAATTCCACTGGTTGAACTTGTTGATGATAACATCGAACATTTCCCCGACAAGGTTTATTTCAGTAGCGATGGAGAATTAGTAGGTGTTCAAAAAATTAAAAATCAAAATGATTGGGATGAAAAAATTGGACAATTTAGTTCTTATCTTGACTTTGATGACTTTAGTGAATATAGAAGACAAACAAGATCATCAAGGCCTGGAGATGGCTTCCCTAGAAAATTGCCTGATTCAATAAAAGAAAGTATTCTTTGTTTTATTCTTTCAATTGCTATTCGTGAAAGTAGGAAGCCAGCTATGGCATATTCTACAATGTTCAATCCTCATAATTCGATGTTGATTCATATTTCAAGATATACTCTTTGGCAAAACAATCTCAAAGATTTAATTGATGTATACATAAGAAACTTACAAAGTAGCTTGCAACTGGATGACCCAAGTAATCCCAATTCAATCTTCGCAACTTTTGAAAGAATCTGGTTCAAATACTACTCAGAAATTATTGAACATGTCTCTGATTATTTACCAAAAGGCTATGACGATGAGTTTCTTATACCAATCAGTTTTGAAACTATTAAAAATAACTTTCTAACTGATGCTATTAAAGGTATTGAAGTAAAAGCCATTAACAGTTCTACTGGAGAGAAACTTGTTTATCCGAGGAATACCCCGAAAAAATATATTGCAATTGGAGGAAACAGGTTATCACGTGGTTTCACACTTGAAGGACTTAGCATAAATTATTTTGTCCGTTCAACTGATTATTCTGATGCTCTACTTCAAATGGGCAGATGGTTTGGTTACAGACCAGGCTATCTAGACTGTTGTAAACTTTTTATCACCCGCGATTCAATGGAGAAATATGATTTGGTTACAAGAACCATTGAAGAATTGGAAATTGAGTTTAAAAAAATGGAAGAGAAGGATAGGACTCCCAAAAATTTTGTTCTTCGTGTAAAAAAACATCCTGGTGCTTTGAAAATTACAAGACCTGCTATTCTTAAAAATGTTTTAAAAGTAAATTGGTCTTATCAAGATACATTGGAGCAAACAACAAAATTTGATATTAACAAGAATAAAATTGAAGCTGTTTGGAAACAGTTCAGAAACAATATTGTAGGTAAGCACAAGTTTGTAAATAAAAAGAATAAGAATGGAAGTGATGCAGGTT
>CAILJQ010000281.1 GCA_903834625.1 uncultured Bacteroidota bacterium | reverse complement strand
CCTCGTCAAAAGCACGAATCATTCTAGGCATGATTACCGTATCTGCTCTCCCAATCAAAGCTCTTGGTCTCAAAATAACATGAGGCAAACCACTTTCTTTTAATAGCAACTCTGCTCGGTATTTGGTTCGGGCATACTCATTCACCAATTGAGAAGGAAGTGGATCTGATTCTTTGATGTTCCATCTATCTGACCCTGTAAAATACACACTGGGAGTTGAAACAAAAACATACCTAAACACATCAACTTTTTTTGCCAATAAAAGCAAGTTTTGTTGCGTATAAACATTGGCTTTTTCGAATGATAATTTATCACCCCATGGCGATGACAAAGCAGCTGCATGAATAATGAATTGAATAGGTTCATTCCATAAACTTTGCACAAATGAAAGATCATCTAATGAACCCAATTTGTATTCAACCTTGGGATGAATGAGTGTATGCGTTGGCTTTAAGGTTCTACCTACGGCAATAATCCTATCTATATCTGATTCTTCCACCAATCGTTCCAAGGTTCGATAACCTAAAAAACCAGTAGCGCCAGTTAACAAAACACAGCTCATGTTTGATACATTACATCATAGGAACTTCCATCAACAAAAATTCACTGTTCTTTTGGGCAGTAATCTGAACAGAATCGGTTTCCCAAATACCAAAACCATCGCGCGTTTCCAGTATTTGATTGTTTACAAGAATACTTCCTTCAAGGTTAAAAATATATAATCCATTTCCGGGAGATTTCATCTTATAAGTCTCACTATGCAAGGCATCAAAATCGGCTAAATGAAACCAAGCATTTTGGTGAATCCAAACACCCTCATCGTGGGCATGGGGAGATAAGATTTGCTGAAAGGTATTCTTACGATCTGCTTTGTTTAAGGTAATTTGATCATATCGAGGGGTAACATCTTTTTTGTTTGGGAATACCCAAATTTGAAGAAATTTTACCTCTTGGTCTTTGTTCTTATTATACTCGCTGTGGGTAATACCCAAACCCGCACTCATAATTTGGATATCTCCATTTTTAATCACAGAAACATTGCCCATGCTATCTTTGTGCTCTAAGTCACCAGAAAGTGGAATAGAGATAATTTCCATGTTGTTGTGCGGATGCGTTCCAAAACCCATTCCCGCGGCCACAGTATCGTCGTTTAACACGCGTAACATGCCAAAATGCATGCGTTCTGGGTGATAATAATTGGCAAAACTAAAAGTATGCTTGCTATGCAACCACCCATGGTTTGCGTCGCCTCTGCTTTGTGCTGGGTGAAATACCGATTTTTCCATATGCAATTCTTAAACCCAAATCTACACATTTTTAGGTTCTTTTCTTTTTAATTCCTCTATAAGGTTTTCTATTTCTGACAAGGGTAATTTCACCACCGACTCCACAACTATATCTCCGCTTTCTAAAACCAAAACCCAATGGTTGTCTTCTAAATAGCCCGCAGTTTTCTTAGTTATATTCAACCCTTTTAAGGCTATGGTTCTTCTACCATCTTTCCACCAGCCATAGTTGGCAATATAAATAATGGCATCTTCCTCCCATTCAAATTCCTCAACGCCAAATGTATTCCATAGGGCATTCCGCAACAAAAAAAATGAAAGTAGGCCAAAAATAACCAAGCCAATGCCATGTGCAAAATGCAACTGATCTCCATCGCTAATGGTGAGAATAATACCCAAAATAGGTAAACCAATAGATAAAAAAGCAAACACGTAATACACCGCTAAAACCAAATATGGAGCTCGCGAAATGCGTAAACATAACACGTTACCTTTCCATTCAAATGTATTTATTCTCATAGGTTCAAACCGAAAAACAATGGAGATAAATTTAAGTAAATGAAATTGAAACCCAAAAGAAGTTTTTTCCTATTAGCATGTAAAAAAATATATTTTTACCTAAAACAAAACCTATGGCCTCTTTACTAAAGGATATTTATTCAAAAGAATTCTATCAACTATTTTTGAAAGCCCTGAAAGAAGTGTATCCCCCACTAGATGATCGAAAGTTTCTTACCCTACTATTCAACGAACAATGGGCACAAAAAGAGCTCAAGGAAAGAATGAAACATACAAGTTTTGTAATGGCTCAAGTACTTCCTAATGATTATAAAACTTGCACTAAGTTGATTGAAAAGCTTGTTAAAAAACTACAAGAAAACAAGAGCAAGACCTACGCATTAGAATGTATGTTTTTGCCAGATTTTGTAGAAACCTACGGATTACATCACTTTAACATTTCGGTTAAACTCATGGAAAAATTAACCGCTTATACGAGTTGTGAATTTGCCGTACGAAAGTTCATCCTGCACTATGAACAACAAATGATTGATGAAATGCTTCAGTGGAGTTTGCATGAAAACCACCATGTTCGAAGGTTGGCAAGTGAAGGCTCAAGACCAAGGCTACCTTGGGCAATTGCCTTACCCAATTATAAAAACAACCCAAGTCCCATTCTTCCCATTTTACACAATTTAAAAAACGACCCATCAGAATATGTGAGGCGCAGTGTGGCAAATAGTTTAAATGATATAGCAAAAGATAATCCGCATATAGTTTTAGATATTACCAAAAAATGGAAAGGAAAAAGTTTAGAAACCGACGCCTTATTAAAACATGGCTGCAGAACATTACTCAAACAAGGCAATACAGAAGTACTGAAACATTTTGGCATTAAAGATGAGGCACAAATAACCCTTCAATACTTCAAACTCTTAACACCCAAAGTGCCCATGGGAAACTATCTTGAATTTGCATTCTGCTTAAATAGCCAAGCAAACAAATCGGTTAAAATTAGATTGGAATATGCTATGTATTATTTAAGAGGAAACGGGCTGCACAATAAGAAAGTATTTAAAATAAGTGAGCGTGAAATAGCTCCAGGCGATTCACTTACCATTCAAAGAAAACAAAGTTTTAAGCCCATAAGTACCCGAAGATTTTATCCTGGACTACACAAAATTTCGCTCATTGTAAATGGCGTAGAAAAAGGAATGCACAACTTTGTGCTAACTCAAAATTAAACAGTTTTACCTATGATTGGTTCAACCTATCTCGGTAATTATTTGAGGGTGGATTTTTGGGTGTTTTAAAACTTTTCAAGGCAGAACTCATGCCGGTTTGAACCCACTTCAAAAGACTTCCAACTACTAATTTAATATCTGGCATATGTAATTTCATTGTACCGATTTAACGATAGGCTTAGCAAAATATTTCTTGAAAATGAAAACTGAACAAGAAAAAATAACTACCATTAAAGTTGCAAGATAAGCCAATGTTTTGGCCCATTAAAGCAAGTAAAACCAAGGCAGAACCATTTTATCATAAGGTTAACCCAATCAGTCGAATACAATTTCAAATTCAGCAAAATATTACATGAAAGGGAAGACAATCAGCCGGGGGAATGCAAAAAAGGAATCAAATTTCTTTTAATCCATCAATACAAAACCACTATTACACCCATTCCTGCGCTTAAGGTTTACCTAAAATTGCATCTACAATTTTTAATGGTAAAATATAACGATAACTTTTTACCATTCTTAGGAGAATGAATAACATACAATGACTCCAAATCAATTGAAATAACCACGGAGTACCGTTTATTTTTTCTTAAAAAACCTGCTCCAAATCTCCCATAAAATCATGTAAACCAAAAGCGGAAAAACTACAAAAGCAAGTTTGTTATACATCCATGCCTGCTCAAATTCAAAGTGAATTAGGTGCATCACTCCTCGGGTCATACCGCAACCATAACATTCTCTATTGAGCAAAATAACTGATAAACACATAGGCGGCCCCTCATCAAAATAAGAGCCAGGCAGCCATAATAAAATCAAGCCAAAAACACTCAATAAGGCAAGCCAAACAACCCCGATCTTTTGCTTATTGGTTTTAGTTTCCATCGATTGATTTTACTTTATTTAACAAAATAACCACATTAGATTCCTTCTTCATAATGGTAACCACATTGGTTGGGTTATCCTTATCTCTTAACGTAATATTAGCAGTGCACATTTTCAACGACCCTTCATTCAAAGCTTGAATACGAATACTCCCTTTACTTTCAGGAAAAGGAACAACAATGGTTTTTTTATCTTTACTAATCACAAAACTATCCAATACTTTTTTTCCATTCACATAAATGGCAATTTCATCTCCATCTGCCTTTCTAGAATCGCATACCTCTATAATTATTTCTGATGAACTCCAATTCAACCTTAACATTTCGTTGCTTTGCAAATAAGTATTGCCCACTTTGGCTTGGATATCTTCATTGAGTTGTTGCATTTTTTTGAGGCTGTCTTCATTTTTGATAACATCTTCGTTCAAGTATTTTTTGGTTAACTTCTCAATATAATCAGCGCCAATTAGGTAAAGCGAGCCTGTGGCACATCTCTGACCATTGTCAAATTTGCCCACAAAATTTCCTTGAATAACCGATTTCCCTTTGTTGAGTTTAATACTGGCATTGGTTACGGTTAAAAAGCAAAACGTATTTGGCTCTGCATCAGATTTAGTGCTTAGATTGCCTGTTTCAGTAAATGAAATTTTTTTATTCTTGTGATCTATCTTCCCTTTTATTTTACTTATGGTTCGGTCTGAACCAAATATATCTGTTAAACTGGTTCCTTCTATTTCTCCATTATTCAATTCCGTAAACTGTATGCGATAGGTAATAATTTCTTTGGTGGCTAATTGCAAAGTTCCTGTAAACTCGAATTTTCTTTCTTCCTGAGAATATGCAAGATGCGTAAAAAATAAGACGAAAATAATAAGAGAGGTAAAACGTATCCTGCTTTTCATTAATTTGTTTTACCCAAATAAAACATTTTAATATGAAAAAAACTAACAAACTACTCGCACTACTTTTAGTAGTAACCTTGATTTTTGGTGGAACAGCCTATGCATCTTTTCCTGTAAAAAATGAAAGCAAAAAAGAGCAAACTGCTAAGTCAACTGAACAACAAGAATTGAAAGCTGCGCAATTGAACAACCTAGAAAATGTGCAAACCATTGTTAAGGAAGATGTGAGCAATGCTCCTATGCCTATTGATGAGGAGAAATTAATTTTAATTTTGTTATGGATCTTCTTATGGGGATTAGCTGGACACAGATGGTACGCAGGTAAACCAACTGGTTGGAACATCTTATTCATCTTAACCGGTGGTGGTTGTGGTGTATGGGCTATCATTGATTTGATTGCTATCCTTAAAGGTGATTTTTAATCCTTCCCTTTATTTATAAAAAAGAGCAACTACTTTTCAGTAGTTGCTCTTTTTTTTTGGCTATTTTAACCAAAACGTTAAGGTAAAAAGTAAACAATTTAAAATTGTAGTTTATACACCACATTCGGAAAAAAGCCTAATTGGTTGGTGGTTTTGATGTCTTTGTTATTTTGATCATAACTCACCGAAAACACATTTGAATGATTGGTTACATTTTGCAAATCCAATGAAATGGTTTGTGAAACCTTTTTTGATTGACTATTGATAGTATATCCTGCCTTTATATCAATCCTATAATACATATCATAATAATCTGAATATACATTGCTTGACAATTGCTCGCGACCCGCGCTGATAGAAGCATCTAAATCAATGGGAGTATAGGCCCTGCCACCAGCATTGGTTAGTTTTATATCTGTTGAAATTTTATTTCTTTTACCTCCACCCACTTTCCATTCTTTGCCTGCCAACAAATTCACTACATACCTACCATTAAAGGCTGTATTTCTTTGAACGCCATCACTACCTGTGTATTTGGCAGAATAAAGGGAAGAAGTAAACAACCCGTAATAACCTTTGCTAAAAAACTTTTCAATGGTTAATTCTATCCCATAATTTTCTCCTGTGCCTGTATTGCTAAGGCTATCTTCCAAATCTGCCTTGAACCCAGAACCGGTATTGAGCATAGAATAACTACTTGAATAAGTATTCACAGGAACATCATAGATAGATTGGTAATACACTTCTGTTTTTACACGCCAATCGTCAATAGGTTGAATGTTATAGCCCAACACAAAATGGTGACTTTTGGTAAAATCTAAATTTTTATTGTTGTAAAGTGTATTTCCATTGGCATCTGTACTTTGTAAAAAGTACACATTAATGGGCTGCATTTGGGCGTGTAATCCATATCCAAAGTTTAAACTACTCTTATCACCCGTTTGAAAAACCATTCCCAACCTAGGTTCAAACGATTTTGTGTTGTTAAGAAAAAAATATTGAGAATGTACCCCTGCATTTAAAACCAATTTCTCAGTGATATCATATTTCAAATGAACAAAACCTTGAGAAAGGTTGGTACTACTATTATAGTCCCAAATTTGAACATAATCATCTAGCAACCTTTCTTTGGTTTTATAATAGAGCTCTAGTCCAATGACTTCATTTTGCAGGCCAACTTTCAAAAAAAGTCGTGAATTAATTTTCTGATGATAAGTACTCATGAAATGGTAATTGGTTTTAGCCATATTATTCACTTCTTTTATAAAATCAGTATTGCTTGGTCGGTCAAATGAATAGCCTGATTGGTCTGTACTTGCATAATTTATTCCCAAAGTAGTACCTATAAAAGCATTCTTGTTCAATTGTTTTACATGGTTCAAACCAATAATTCCTATTTTACTTCCAAAATCAACTTGATTGCCATTGCCATATAGAGAGCCTGAGGAGCTACCACCAATGTTAATAGTACTTGTAGCCAAAATACCAAACATAGAAAATTTACCATACTTGGTATTGCCACTGTTTAATTTAAACGATAAATCTTGGTAAGAAGGGGTTGCAGTTGTTCCAATATCTATACCTACAGTTTGCGCCACACCTGCCAACGCATATCTATATCCTACCAAGTACGACCCATCACTTTTTTTAGAGAACGGACCTTCAGTAGTTGCTTCCAAACCAGTTATCACACCACATTGAATAGTAGTTTCCCTCTTCGAATTATTTCCATTGCGTAAGCCCAAATCAAAAACCCCAGCAATGGCATTCCCATATTCAGCAGGAAAAGCCGAAGTAAAAAAATCAGAATTCCTTAAGAGATTGGTATTTAGTGCACTCACAGCACCACCTGTAGTTCCAACAGAAGCAAAGTGATTGGGATTGTTTACATTCATTCCATCTATTCGCCATAAAACACCTGTAGGGGAATTTCCT
>CAILJQ010000280.1 GCA_903834625.1 uncultured Bacteroidota bacterium | reverse complement strand
CTACATTAAAAGTGTAATGCTCTACCAGCTGAGCTACGGAATCGGCTACATTTGTTATCTGTAACGGGGTGCAAAGATATACTTCTCAGGTATTCGGGCAAACGTTTTCGAAAATATTTTTACTATTTTTTTTACCTGCCTGAAAACCAAGTTAAATAAATTACATCATCGACTTCAACGACAAGGGTTCTGCAAAGGTTTCTGCCAATTCATCTAAGGTCACGGCTTCGTCTAAGGTAAACTCTCCTATTCGTGTGCGGCACAATGAATCTAAATAGGCACCATTGTTTAAGGCTTTTCCAAAATCTCTGGCCAATGATCTAATATAAGTCCCCTTACTACATGTTATTTCAAAGTATACATGTGGCAACTCTATTTTGGTAATGTTAAATTGATGCACCACCACATTTCTTGCTTCTAACTGCATTTGAGAGCCTGCACGCGCTAAATCATAGGCACGCTTGCCATCTATTTGCACAGCAGAAAATAAAGGCGGTATTTGGCTTATTTCACCTGTGAGTTTTTGCGCTGCTTTTAAAATATCTTTCTCTGTAATATTGTTTATTGGCCAAGTTTGGTCAATTTCAGTCTCTTTATCATAACTGGGCCTTGAGGCGCCAATACAAAATGCGCCTGTATACGTTTTAGGCAAACCCATATACCGTTCAATGTTTTTGGTTTCTTTGCCAATACAAATAATCAACAAACCACTGGCCAATGGATCTAAAGTACCGGCGTGACCTACCTTAATCTTGCGTTTAGGCTGACCGGGCAAGGGTTTTACCCTATTTAATTTCCTTAAAATAAGTCGTTGAATTTTCTTGGTGGCATCAAAGCTTGTCCAGGTTAAGGGCTTGTATACCCGCAGCACCGTGCCTATTTCCAAATCTAATATATCTTTCACTAGGGTGAGCTAACTTAAACCATTTGAAGGTTAAAGCCCATAAAATGCAGGATCAATATTAAGGCTCCTACAATAATTCTATACCAACCAAAAACTTTAAAACCATTTTTGGTGAGGTAAGCTATAAATCCTTTGATGGCAATGAGGGCAACAATAAAAGCAACTACATTTCCTACTGCCAAAACGGGTAAATTTTCTGCAGTAAAGCCACCAGTTTTGTAGAACTTTAACATTTTGTAGGCAGTAGCTGCAAACATGGTTGGTACCGCTAGGAAGAAAGAAAATTCTGCCGCTGCTTGTCGGGTCATTTTTTGCGACAAGCCACCAATAATGGTTGCAGCTGAACGCGACACACCCGGAATCATGGCAATTACTTGAAAAAAACCAATGGTTAATGCCTTAGGGTAGGTAACTTCATCATTTGATTGGCCTTTGTTATCCATCCATTTATCAATAAACAACAATACAATACCACCTAATAAAAGAGAGATAGCCACTACTATCACATTTTCTAACATGGCATCTATGTAGTCGTTTAACAAAAATCCGAGAACGGCTGCAGGTAAAAAGGCTACCCCAATTTTAAAATAAAAATCGAGGCTTTGGAAAAAGCGCTTCCAATACAAAACTATCACAGAAAGGATGGCCCCAAATTGAATAGCTACCGTAAACATTTTCACAAACTCATCAGAAGAAATTCCCATGATGGAGGATGCAATAATCATATGGCCAGTTGAAGATACTGGCAAAAATTCTGTTATCCCTTCAACAACAGCAAGGATAATGGATTCTAAAAAATTCATGAATGATTAACTCTTAGTTTTCTTCATAATGGCAACAATCTCCACTATAAAGCCAATCAAAACCACTATGGGCGCCAAGGTTAATTTACGGAAATCAAAGATGTCTTCAGAACCCGACATCAATACAAATCCTACGAAAATGATCACAATACCGGCAATCATTAACAGATAGTTTTCTTTTCCAAAAACGTAATCTTTTTCGTCGGCGTCAATCTTTTTGCTCATTTTATCTTTACTCATGCTGCAATATTAATTTTATCTCTTTAAAAAACAATAGCCAAACATTCGCTCTTTTCAATTCGGTTTGAACCAAATAAAAGCAAATAGGTTCAGACCGAAACCCTACTGATTAAAGCCGAACCAAATACCAAAAACTTAGTATAGGTCTTCTAAACGTGTATGTAGGTATTTTCGTGTGCTAAAGAATGAACTACTGAAACTTATGGCTAAACCAATTAGCAACAAAGCTACATATAACTGAACCAAGGTTAAGCTATGATCAAATTGGTTCCATTCCGGAATCCAAATAGGCAGTATTTGGTTCAAACTAATAAGCATCAATAGTGCCAGTACCCAGCCCCAAATGCCATTTTTAATAGATTGCCAAATAAAAGGTTTGGTAATAAACCAACCTGTAGCCCCTACCAATTGCATGCTTTTTATCAAAAACCTTTGGGCATATAGGTTCAAACGAACGGTATTGTGAATTAATACAATGGCAATAAGAGCAAAAATGCCTGCCAAGGCAACAAAAACCCAACCTACACTTTTCACATTCTTTTGGGCCAATTCATATGCCGCTTTGTGGTAACTTACATCTGTTACGCCATTAATTGCTTTTAAGTATTTTTCAACATCTTGCAATTCAGTAGCATTGTTATACTCGGCATTTACCTTTACTTGAAATGAACCCATTAAAGGATTATAGCCTAAGAATGAAACGAAGTCCTGACCCAATTCATTGCTAAAATCTGTTGCCGCCTGTTCTTTAGAAATATAGTTTAGCTCCTTTAAAAACGCTTGGTTACGAATAGCAGCCTCGGCAGCCGAAACCTCTTCTGCAGTAATGTCGGGCTTAAGAAACACGTTTACCACCATATTTTCTTTTATATAAGTTTGCATATGGTCGCTGGCAATGAGTAAAAATCCAAATAATCCTAATAGCAACAAAACCATTGAAATGCTAAGTACCGAAGAGATATAGCTGAATTTCTTTTTTCTTTTAACAGGTTGATTCACGTGGTGCGGTATTAATGATACAAAATTAAAAAGGTTTTTGGGGGTCACAAGGTTTTTTAAACCACAACTTTGGAAAAGCCTGCCCTCCCGTCTATTTTTGCAGACTCCCAATCTTAAGAAGCCATTTCATAAAAATAGTTTATTTTCGGCCTTTGAGATTGTCATATTATCAGCGATTAGAAACGGAATGAGCAAAGAATACAACCACGCAGAAATTGAAGCCAAATGGCAAAAGTATTGGTCTGAACACAAAATTTATCAAGCAAAAGAAGATGCTAACAAGCCCAAATATTATGTGCTAGACATGTTCCCCTACCCAAGTGGTGCGGGTTTACACGTTGGGCATCCATTGGGATATATTGCCAGCGACATATTTAGCAGATACAAAAGACTCAAAGGTTATAATGTATTACACCCCATGGGTTATGATGCTTTTGGTTTACCAGCAGAACAATATGCTATTGAAACCGGACAGCACCCTACGGTAACTACTGAACAAAACATTAGCAGGTACCGCCAGCAAATGGATAAGATAGGCTTTAGTTATGATTGGAGCAGAGAAATAAGAACCTCCGATCCTACTTATTATAAATGGACCCAATGGATTTTCATTCAACTCTTCCATAGCTGGTACAACCCCATTAGTAATAAGGCTGAACCTATTGCTACCCTTATTCAATTGTTTGAAACAGAAGGATTCAAAGGCAGTGACGACCGCATTCTTACTGGAGGTATTGAATTTGATTACCCTGCCTTTACCGCTGAACAATGGAAAAAATTTGGAGAACACAACCAAAGAAAAATACTCTTAGGTTTTAGGTTAGCTTATTTAAGTGAAGCCTACGTGAATTGGTGTCCGGCCTTGGGCACCGTTCTTAGTAATGATGAAGTAAAAGATGGTGTAAGTGAAAGAGGTGGCCACCCAGTAGAGCGAAAGTTAATGAACCAATGGAGTTTGCGCATTACCGCTTATGCAGACCGTTTGCTCAATGATTTAGAAGGATTAGATTGGACAGAGAGTTTGAAAGAATCGCAACGCAATTGGATTGGAAAATCTCAAGGATCCAGTTTACATTTTAAAATTCAGGACCAACAATTTGATATTGAAGTTTTCACTACAAGACCAGATACTGTTTTTGGCGTAAGCTTTTTGGCCATTGCCCCAGAGCATGAAATGTTAGAGAGTTTGGTAACTCCAGACCATTTAGATGAAGTAATGGTATATGTTGATGCAGCCAAAAACCGCAGCGAACGTGAACGCCAATCGGATGTGAAACGTGTGAGCGGAGAGTTTACAGGTGCCTATGCCATTCATCCATTTACCGGGAAAGAAGTTCCTATTTGGGTGGCAGATTATGTATTAGGTGGTTAT
>CAILJQ010000279.1 GCA_903834625.1 uncultured Bacteroidota bacterium | reverse complement strand
GGTCCGGTAAGTATTAGCAATAGCTTCTCTAATTTATCCAAAGACTTATTGGTAGCCTATATAAGACACAATCATTGGGACAATAAAATTGCTAAATGGATTGAACCTAAAAAACGATTTCACTACCAATCTAAAACAGAAGGTAAAAATCTGTTGCTCCAAAAACATTCAGAGGACATCAAGTTATTGGATAACTTTATTGGTGAAATTGAAGGAAACCAAAAATTAAAGGTACCTATCCTTGTTAAAAAGTACCTCAAATTAAACGGAAAAATAGTTTCCTTTAATGTTGACCCCAATTTCAATGATTCCTTAGATGGCTTTTTGATAGTTGAGGTAAAAGGTATTCCCGATGAAGCTTTTGAAATGGTGAGTAGGTAGTAAATACAAGCCATAAAAAAACAGGTTAACCGAAATACATCGATTAACCTGTTTTTTTATTTACCACTTATAAGGAATTACATCGCTCTATTACCTACCCAAACAAAACGTTTGCTTAAGAATTCTGAGTTGGCAAAACTTGCATTTCCAGCCTTGTTTCCACCAGTTAAATGGAAATCGCTAAAAGCAGCATGTGAGTTAATAAATCCTGCACCAGTAAAATTAAAACTTACTGGAACAAAAGCATTGTTCATCGTTTCAGCTATTTTTTCACAAACAGCTTCATCTGTTGAATAAGCACCACAGGTAAGAGCACCTTTTGCTTTCACCAAAGTTTCAGCCAATTGGATTGAATCATTTACATCATCTGTTTTTACTACAAAAACAATCGGACCAAAGCACTCTTGGTTAAATACATTGCTTTGAGTTTTCTCTAATTCCACCACTACAGGAGTTGCAATGCGCGCATCTTTGAATTCTTCGTTTACAATAGACTTACTTTCCAACAGCACTTTACCTCCATATTGTGAAGCATTTTTGGTACGGTTAAAAGTAAGCTCGGCTTGTATAGCACCTAAAGTTCCCGGACCAGCTTTAGGATTATCAACCAATCCTGTAATGGCAGCACACAAAGCAGTTACCACATCTTCGTATGCAACCAATCCTTCGGCTGTTTGAACGCCTTGTTTGCTAATGAAAATATTTTGAGGAGCAGTACACATTTGTCCGCTATATAAACTTGTACTAAAAGCAATATTACCTAAAACAGATTTTAGGTCGTTAACAGAATCTAAGATGATAGAGTTCACACCTGCTTTTTCCGTAAAGGTAGTTTTAGGCAAGCTTTCAATATAGTTGCCAAATTCGCTACCACCTGTAAAGTCAACCAACTTCACTTCATTGTTTTCTGCCAACACTTTGGTAAGTGGGTTATCAAGGGTGTCAACAGCCAATTGAACAATGGTTTTAGGAAGGTTATTCTCTGCCAATACTTTTTGCAATTCTTCCACCACAATGGCAATGGCTAAAATAGCCTTTGGATGCGGTTTAACGATAGAGGCGTTTCCTGTAATTAAAGAAGCGAACAAACCAGGAACGGTATTCCAAACAGGGAAAGTTGAACAACCAATAACTAGGGAAATTCCTTTAGGAATGGCTTTCCAAGTTTTGTTCATTTTTAAATCGAATTTACCTAGGTTTTTAACCCACTCAGCCTTTTCAGGAACTGAGGTAAGTTCACGGTAACCTACAGCAATTGCCTCAAGCGCCCTGTCGTTTGCATGTGGCCCACTGGCTTGGAAGCTCATCATATAGGCTTGACCTGTGGTGTGCATGGTTGCATAGGCAATATCAAAGAATCTCAATTTAACTCTATCTAATGCTTCTATTAATATACCTGTTCTATCTTGAATGCTAGTTTTTCCCCAAATAGCTTGTGCTGCACTCGCATTATTTAGTAATGTTTCAGCAGAGAACATAGGGTATTTTACGCCAATCCCTACTTGTAAGAAAGGAGAAACCTCTTCTCCCACCCATCCATTAGCGCCGGTTTGATCCAATTCTGCATAATTATTATTCATGGCAGCACTAATCCAAGCCTTTGCTTTGGCATCTGCATCTTCTGCATAAGCCTTTGGGTTTTCAGGATAAGGCGAATAATAGGTTCTTTGGGTCAATGCTTTTAATGCATCTTCCAATAAGGATTGATGTTTTTGAAATAGATTCATGGATGTATTCATGTAATATATATTGAACAGCAAAGTTATTTGATTTGTCCATATTCCAAAACAGACTTGTTTTACCCAATATGGTATTAATTAATAGTGCATAGGTATTAATTAATAGTACTTAGGTATTCATTAATAGTATTTAGGTATTTGATAATATAGTTTTGGTATAAAGAAATACATTTAGCCTATTATGTAATGGTGTTTTACTGACACGGAATACAATTTTTGTATTCCATTAAACAAATTTCATGACACGTAATATAGGTTTACCTATTCGTTAATACCCATTTGGTATAAACGAATACCGAGTGTGTATTTACAAATACCAAATTCATATTCATCTATATGATTTCTTTATAATGGAATATGCTTTATGGTATTAGTGAATGGTTAAATGCTAATATTGAATAGTTATTTTCTATTATTTAATGCAAATTGACTATTCATTTATATAGAATTGCTATAATGAAAAGCCAAAATGGCTGTTCATTATAACTCAGATGTATTATTAATTAGTTCGAATGGGTTCATCAATACCCTAAAAATTATAAGTATTCCTTAAAAATTATTCATTCATACCATACCATATTTCCATTTAAAGTGCGCAGCTATATGGGTTGATCTTTCAAGAACCTAAGTGAATTTGACACTTCGAAGCATTTTTTATTACTCTTATCCAGTGTTTTAGGGGATACTTATGAAAATAAATTTGCGGAAGTGCCCATTCGGCCTACATTTGCAGCCCCTTAGAGAGTGAGCGAAAGTGAAAAGTAAAAGGGAAACAGTTCTAAATAAAGTTGAAAAAACTTTTGTGAGATTGAGAAACTTTACTACCTTTGTCCTCCCAAAATGAGGGAGCCAAGAGCAGAAAGAAAGCAAAAGCCAGTGTGGATAAGTTGAAAGCAAAATAAATTTGCAAAGTAAATTTCGAAACATTACCTTTGCATCCCCATTGAGAAGGAGGGAAGTGAGAGAGAGGGAAAAAAGAGAAGTAATCCAAACGAGGGTTACGATAAAAAAAGAAATTCTACAGTCGTGAGACTGGTTATTAAATAGAATAAAGTTCTTTGAAGAAATGGAATAGCAAGCACTTTAAATTAATTTAAAGTTATTAAGAATCCTTTGAGAGAAACAGAATTTAAACATCTTTTACTATGAAGAGTTTGATCCTGGCTCAGGATTAACGCTAG
>CAILJQ010000278.1 GCA_903834625.1 uncultured Bacteroidota bacterium | reverse complement strand
GGATATTACGGAGATAAAAAGGGTAGAAAAGCAACTATTAGAAAGCAGAAGGAGTTATGAAACCCTGATAGATTCTATCAGTGAGATATTTTTTCAATTGAATGAAAAGGGTGAATTGGTTTATATTAGTAAAGGATTTGAGAACTTCACAGGAATATTGGTTTCAGATGTATTAGGCATGCATTACCGTGAGTTGGCCTTTCTCGACTTTACAGAATCTGGTAGACATTTCTTTCAAGATTTACAAATTGACCCTAATAAATCCATTCAACTTAGTCAGAAAATCTCTTTTAAAGGGAAAACGGACAAATGGGTTTTGATAAAAGCCAAAGCCCTGTTTGAAGGCGGCATTTTTTCTGGTGTAGTGGGTACTGCCACAGATATATCTAAAGAAATGGAAATCTCTGAGCAATTGCAAGAGACCAATAGTTTTTTAGATATAATGAGTTCTGCTCAAAATCTGTATATCCGCACAAATAGCGCCTATCAATCTCTTACCTTTTTGCTTGAAAATTTAATAAGGCTTTCTAAAAGCAGTTTTGGCTTTATTGGCGAAATTGTTTTGGATGAATTGGGTGAACCTTATTTGAAGTCACATGCTACCTCTAATATTGCTTGGAATCAGGAAACACTTGATTTATACCAACAAAATGTAGCTACCAGAATGGAGTTCCGGAATACGGATACCATTTTTGGTAGAGTTATTAAAACAGGTAAGTTATATATCTCTAACTCCCCCCATAACGACCCTTATGCTTCGGGCACTCCACCCGGACATCCGCCTTTGACCAGTTTTGCGGGTATACCTATTTATAACGGAAATAAGTTGATTGGCATGATTGGACTTGCCAATAGAAAAGGCGGTTATCATGCGGCGCAATTTGATTCTTTAACTCCAGTTTTATCTACCACTGCAGCCATTTTAGAGGCATTTAGAAACTACCAAATTACCCAAAAGGCCAAACAAAAGATTAGTGAAAATGAACGCAATTTGGTTTCAATTCTTACTTCTTTTGAAGATGAAGTATTGGAGGTAAATGAAAAGCTACAGGTATTGAATAAATGGTCGAAAAGCAAAGTAAATACTAGTCCATACGAACAATTTTTATCTGAGTATTTATTTACGGATTTTCTGCCAGAAGAAATTAGAGAAGAGGCAACTGAAGTTGTTTCTAGGGTTTTCCAAACAGGCATTCCCCAGATTTTCGACTATCAAGTGTGCGATTCTGTAGGAAATACTAAATGGTATAGTGCTAAGATCAATTTGGTAGATGTGCAGGGTGCTAAGCATGTTTCGGTATTGGTTCAGGATATTTCTTTGCGCAAAAGGGCTGAGATGGAATTATTACACGCATTAAACCGTGAGAAGGAATTAAACCAACTCAAAACAAAGTTTGTAAGCATGACATCTCATGAGTTCAGGACTCCACTAACCGGCATTCAAACGAGCGCAGATTTGATTGAACACTTTGTGAATGCGCCAGAAAGCAAGAGAGATTTTGGCAAGATAAACCACTATTTAACGGTTATTAAAGGTGAAATAAATAGGGTAACTGAATTGATGAACGACGTGCTTTTATTGGGTAAATTGGAATCGGGTAGAACGCATACCGATCTCACATCCATTTCTATTCAGGAAATTATTGATGAGTTGCAAGTGAAGTTCTCCAAAACCAATCCGAATGCACAAATTGTTTACAATGAAACACCTGCAAATTTGGTTTTGAAATCAGACAAGCGCTTGATGGAGCATATACTTGATAACATTATCCATAACGCCATCAAATATAGTCCAGAAAATCCTCTTGTAATTATTGAAAGTACCCTACAGGGTAAACACCTAATTGTGTCTATTAAAGACCATGGTATTGGAATACCTCAAGATGAATTGAAATTTCTTTTTGAATCGTTTTATCGTGCCAAAAATGCCGATGCAATTCAAGGAACGGGATTAGGTCTGGTTATTGTGAAGAATATGGTGGGGATTTTGGGTGGAAGTATTTCACTTCAGTCTGAATTAGGAATTGGAACAACGGTTAACATAGAATTTTTTAATGTAATTGAATAAAGATGGATTTAAAAGAAAAGAGAATACTAGTGATTGAGGACGATGCAACCATAAGAAACAATGTGGTTGAATTCCTTACCTTGTACGACATAAATGTTCAATCGAGTAAGAATGGTTTGGAAGGCTTGTCCCAATTTGAATCTTTTATGCCCGAAATGGTCATTTGTGACATTATGATGCCCGAAATGGATGGATTTACTTTTCTAGAGGAACTAAATAAAAGGTTTCCTTTCCATTTATCCATTTTTCTGTTTTTGACGGCCAAAAATAATCCAGCTGATATTCGCAAAGGGATGAACCTTGGAGCTGATGATTATATCCTCAAACCATTTTTACTTGATGATTTGTTAGAGACCATTCGTACCAAGTTTGCAAGAAACGACCTGCGCAAACAAGGCATTAAAAATGCAATGGATGAGGTGAAGGTTATGACCAATCCTACACCATACCATGAGTTCAATACCTGTTTAAATGGAATCATGACGGGTGCGCAAATTTTAGTAACGGCTGAAGAGCCTCAATTCGACTTAGAAACACGATCTATTTTAACTATTATTCAACAAAGTGGTTTGAGGCTATATAAAGCAATTAATAACCTAATATTACATAATGAAATTGATGCCACTAAAGTGATTCCATTGATAGAAGAAATTCCTTTTTCTTTTATCGAATCTGCAGTAGTTCAAATGGCTAACAATTATGAACGACGAAATGATCTTCACCTAGAAATGGATAGAGGCATTTTAAGGAGCGATAAGTTTTTAATCAAGAAAATCATTGAAGAAATTGCTGACAATGGATTCAAGTTTACCAAAAAAGGGGAACAAGTATTACTGCATGTTTCTAAATTGAATGACGAAGGGATGAACCTTAAATTTTCATGGAAAGCTCATGGTTTTAATGAAGAAATGTTTTTGAAGGTGAGTCCATACAACCAGTTCTCAACCAATTTGAATACTATCGCTGGATTAGGTTTAGGTTTACACCTTTCAAAAAGATTAAGTGAACTGTTAAACGGGCAGTTAACATATACAACCATGGAGGATGGAATGGCAACCTTCCACCTAACTATTGGTGACAAAATAAATAGTCAAAATTAGAACACAGTACTATGAACAATTATCTATCAGACAAAATTCTATTGTGCGAGGATGACCCGGTGTTGCGACACAACATTACCAATTTATTGGAAATGGAAGGATTTCATGTTTATCAAGCCTCAAACGGTATGGAGGCACAGCAATTGTTGAACGCGAAACGTGTAGCACTCATCCTATCAGATTGGGCTATGCCTATTATGGATGGAATTGATTTGCTTAAGTTCGCTAAGTCGGACCCAAATACGTCGCATTTGCCTTTTATTTTCCTTACAGCCAAATCTGCAATTGAAGACAAGCTTACAGCCTTAAATCTAATGGCGGATGATTTTATTACTAAGCCCTTTTCATTACAAGAATTGGTGCTTAAATGTAGAAATGCCATAGAGAATAGAAAGCGCATTGTAAAGAGCAATATCAGTCAGTCAGACGATACAAACTACCTTTCTCGTGATCAGAAGTTTTTGAACCAAATCAAAGATTTTATCAATATACACCTCTCTAATGAAAACCTGTCTTTAGACGACTTTGGGAAGGAGTTTCCTATGAGTATTTCTTCTATCCAAAAAAATATCAAGCGCATTTGTGGCAAATCTTTATTTCAATTGATTTTGGAAACAAGGTTAATTAAAGCAAAAACCATGATTGAAGCCGATACAGCGCCTATATCTGAGGTGTTGTACCAATGTGGATTTAACAACCACAACCACTTTACCAAAAAGTTCAAAGAACATTTTGGCATCCTTCCCTCAAAAATGAAAAAAAATGAAAAGAGTTCTATTAGTTGATGATGAGGCCATGAACCTCTTGTTTTTGAAAAAATTGTGTTCGCATTTACATGTTTCAGTTGACACTGCCCTAAATGGAGATGCCGCCGTTGAATTGTTTGCTCAAAATCGTTACGATTTGGTGTTTATGGATATTCATATGCCTGTAATGAATGGTTTGGATGCCCTCAATAAAATTCGCGAAATGGAGATTGAATTTGGATATCATACACCTGTAGTGGCTATTACCAGCGATTCTGGTATTCATGAATCAATGGTTAAAGCATCTAGTTTTGATGAAATGGTGTTCAATCCTATTAATATTGAATTGATCAGAAGTATTTTAAGCAAATACTTGTTATAAGTAGTTTTCTTATAATTCACTTTTTTGGCTACTTATATCATTATTCAAGATACAGAACTTTTTAGCGAATTCTGACCTTGCATGTATGATAGGAGTAAATTTAAAAAACTGCGATTTTCAACTTGCATTCGACCAATCAACCTACGTAAATCGATTGGTAATGCATAATTCATATCAAATAGTTTTCGCAAATTTCCATGAAATTGCCTACGTACGTGTAGATGAAAGCATGACTTTTGTTTATATCCACGGATACAATGATACCTTCCAGGTAAAATTGAAAAATAGCGAGCAGTTGTTCGAATTATTGAACCTTTTAAAATCAGTTAAATTCGTTCAAGTAAATAGCCAGACTTTCGTTAACCTCGCCGAGTGTTTTTATATTGGATTAAGAAATACCCAAGAGGTACTTTTCTTGAAAAATTTTGGATACATTGCTTTTCCAGATAAAACATTAATTCAAAATGAATTGGGTATGTCGGCTCCAAATACCTTGAAGAAATCTAAACGTATTAGAACAAGAATAGCTCAAATGCAAAATACCCAAGTTACTGAATTCCGTAAGGAAGTTAGACTTAAAAGACAGGCCAGTTTCGCTTAGTATTCAGGCATAGATACAGTTTTTCATTTCAGATTTGTAGTGTGAATCCGGGGCCAAAAGCTCCGGATTTCTTTTTTTTGTCTAATTAGCTACCCTCTAAGAAGATTGATTTTTGTTTTGCCTGATATACAGCTAATTGCGACATTTTTCCTTTTCATTTTTTGATTGCGACATATCATAGATACAGATATAAACAAGGCCTGTTGATAAACTACTTTCGCTGACCAAATAAGTAAACAACCTTTTACTCATTGGAGGAAACGTTTGCTGGATGTGCTAGTTCACACACCAGCGATGTTTCGGCCAAAAAAAACTATCGAACATGAAAACAACAAATCAATTAGGCGAAATCGCTTCAATCGAAAACAAACCCTTTAGCGCAAGAAAGTTTGCATACGCAGCTTTTAGCATTATCTTCCTTTTAATCCTTTCTTTGCAAAGTTTATTTGCTGCCTCTTATTACTCGAGACAGTCGGGTAATTGGTCGGACAAAAATACATGGACTGCTGATCCTAGTGGAACAGGCTCACGCGTTGCAAGTGTTCCTTCATCTGGTACCCACACATTTGTTGTATTGGGTAATAGAACTGTTACCATTAGTAGTGATGTTTCTGCCTCTAGTTTTACACTATCTGTAGAAGCAGGAAGCACACTTAACCATGACGGTTCAAATGACAAGAATTTTGCAATTGGCACTGCAACCATCAATGGAACTTATAATAGAGCTTCCTCTGGTACTTTCTCAATCACCACTTTTACTGTGAATTCTGGGGGTACATACAAACATGCTGTAAATAGCACTATTCCAACAGCAACTTGGAACAGTGGATCAATTTGTGAGATAACAGGTGTGGGAAGTTCTTCTTTAAGCGGTTTAAATCAAACATTCAGTAACCTAATTTGGAATTGTTCAAGTCAATCAACCAATATCAGTTTTCCGTCAACAGGTACAATTACTATCAGTGATACTTTATTCGTTGTTTCAACAGGTAGTGCCAGCCAACTTAGGTTAAATCAAAATTCCATAAACGTTGGAGAATATGTTCAAACTGGTGGTAGTTTTGCAATGGCAACGAGCACAGCCCGTGCTATGAATGTAGCCGCTTTGTTTAAAATTTCAGGAGGTACTTTCGACCTATCAAGAGGTTCTGGTATAGGCACAATAAATGTTGGTGGTGACTTTAATTTTACTGGAGGTACCATTACTGAAACAAGCACAGGAAGAGGTGCCATCAATTTTAGTGGCACCATCAATCAAAATATTATAACAGGCGGAACGGTAAGCCAAGACATCCGTTTTACTGTGAACCGCAATGCCATAGTTGATTTTTCAACCTATGTATTAAGTGGCTCAGGTGCAAGTTTCACTGCACAAAGCGAATCAACTTTAAAAACTGCTCATGAACAAGGATTTTCAACTACTGCCTCAACTGGTTGTATTCAAGTTGGTAGCACCAAAACCTTTGAAGATAGTTTGAAGTTAATTTACAATGGAACCTCTGCACAAGTTGTAGGCAATGCGGTAACTGCATGTAAAAATTTAATAGCAATGAACAATGCTGGGGTTAGTTTGTCTGCCAATACCACCGTTTTAGGTATGATGCACAATGATGGATTGTTTAAATTAAACGATTTCCAATTGTCAATTGTAGATACAGCATGCGGTACAGGTACATTATATGGCTCAGCACTATCATCTATTATATCTAATGGAACAGGCGAGTTAGGTTGTATTAAAATGGACCAAAGTGTTCTTGGCAGCAGCAATGCTTTGAAAGATCTAACCATCAACAGAAGTTCAGGTGGTAAAGTTACCTTGCTCGATAATTTAATCATAAAAGGTGTTTTGGATATAGAGGGTGGAGCAACCATGGTAACAGGCGATTATTTAACCATTGCAGCTGGTGGAAGCATTGCAGATATTACTGGAACCATTAGTGGCAATGTAAAAGTTGAAATTCAAACCACTGCGAACCGTTCTTGGCGCATGCTTGGTCATCCATTCAATTCTGCTATTTCCCTAAACCAATTAACAGATGAAATAGACATTACCGGAAATACAAATGGTACAGCAACTGCAACTACACCTTGTGATGGCTGTACACCTACAACTTCTAATGCACCTTCTGCCTATTATTATGATACCCAAAATGCAGATACTACCTATGGCACTGCTGATCCAGGTTGGAAGTCGTTTAACGATATGACCACTGCTTCATGGGCAAAAAACCAAGGTATACGTATTTTGGTGAGAGGTTCAAAAGGCCAAGGTTTGGATGGATCTGCTTATACTCCTTCAGCAACAACAATAACCATGAGTGGTACTGTGAATGATGGTTCAGACCAAACCGTTACTATTTACCGTGCTGCTAATGCAGTTCATAATATTGTTTCTAATCCATTCTGCTCTCCCATTGATATTGGTACTTTGTCTCCTTCAAGAAGAGGAAATCTTACAAATACATACCATGTTTGGGATGCATTAAGTGGAAGTAATTTCAAAGGAATTTACAGAGCTAGAAATTTTGGTAGTAGTTTTATTATCCCTGTGGGTGCAGCATTTATTGTGCATGCAGTTAACAACAATGTAACATTACAAATTGATGAGTCAATCAAAACAAGTGCAACAGCACAAACTTTATACAAAGGTTCAGAAGAACAACCTTTCAATATTACCTTAAATGTAGGAAGAGATACCCGCTTATGGGATCAGTTTAGCATCTTGTTTGATGATGTAAACGCCACTGAAGCTTATGACAATTGGGATGCAAAGAAAATGATCAATCCAGATTTTAATATTTACTCTAAGAGCTCTGATCAGGTTAATTTGTCAATTGATTCACGTAAAACTCCTACAGGAACTGAGTTAATTCCTTTAACCATGGTTAAAGTTTCTGAAGGAACTTTGAAGTTTGACTTTACTGCAAGTAATTTCCCTAAAAATGTAACTGCCTACTTTATCGATGCTTTTACACAAACTCGTGTATTAATTACACCAACTTCTGTTTTTGAAGTTGCTATCACTGCTGATGCTGCTTCAAAAAATAGCAACCGCTTTAGCATTGAATTAAATAAATCAACTACTGGAAACAATGAGCTTGCGCAAAATAATACACCTGCAATTCAAGTTTATCCAGTGCCAGCCAATAATGAACTGAACGTAATCATTAGCGGTGCTAGTCAAGGTAAAGCAACGTATGCAGTTAGCTCTTTAAGTGGTGCAACGGTTCAACAAGGTTTATTAGATTTCACCGGTTCGAACCAAGGAAGCATTCAGGTTGAAAACTTGCCAACTGGAATCTACTTCCTGCAAATTGAAAACGATAAATTCTCTAAAGTCATTAGGTTCACGAAGAACTAAGGAATATTCACTCATTCAAATAAAAAAAAAGAGGCTTCGGCCTCTTTTTTTTTGCCTTTATTTTTTGAAAAATTAGGCACAAAAAAAACCGGCAATTGCCGGTTTTTTTAATATCATTCTATTTTTAATTATCCAACTTTCGATAATACGCCACTCACTTCAGAAATTACTAAAAATGATTTATGGCAATTGATACACAATACTCTTTTTGAATTGGCAAATACCAACTTCTCTAGGTAGTTTCTTTTAACCCTGGTTAGGTCGCGGCTGCTTCTGCATTTAGGACAACAGATGTTTGATTGATGAGGCATTTGATAAAGGTTTAGAATACAAAGGTAATTCCTGCCAAGCCTTTATGTTATTCATATTGTAGCGCTTACTATCACGAAAATGGAAAACTAAATTTTACGCTTTTTGTATGCCAAATTCCATCTCTTTTTTTGAATAAGGAGTATTTAAAATTTGAGAGAGTAATTGATTAAAATAACGAAGTAAACATTAGCCAATTTTTGGCGACCAAACCAATTTAGTTTGGCAAAATGAACGCAAGCCTTCCGGACCAAGTTCTCTTCCAAATCCGGAGTTTTTAATGCCACCAAAAGGTATCCTTACATCGCTCTTTACAATTTGGTTGATATAAACCATTCCACTTTCAATTTCTCTTGCTAACTCACTTGCTCTTGTTATATCTTTTGTGAAAATACTTGCACCTAAACCAAACCTGGTTTGATTGGCAATTTGAATGGCTTCAGCATTTCCTTTAAAGGAGTATAAGCTAAGTACCGGACCGAAAAGCTCATCTGTAGCGGCTGCGCAATGGTTTGGTATATTCTCTAAAAGGGTAGGAGGGTAAAAATACCCTTGCCCAGGAACTTGCTCATGTTGGTATATTAGTTTTGCGCCAGCTTCTATACTACTCTGCACTTGCTGCGCTAAATGATCACGTAAATCTTTCCTGGCCAGAGGGCCAATATGCACCTGTAAATCGGTAGGATTACCTAAAACAAATGCCTTTACTTTTTCAATAAGTTTAACTTTAAAGGTCTCATAAATTTCTTCTTCAATCAAAAATCTTTTTGCAGCCACACAACTTTGTCCGTTGTTCTGAAACCGAGAAAAAACAACATGATCTATGATCTCATCTAAAGGGGCATCTTTTAAAATTAACAAAGGATCACTTCCTCCTAATTCTAATACCACAGGTTTAATAGCTTTTCCCGCAGATGCCGCAACACTTGCTCCTGCACCTTCACTTCCGGTAAGTGTTACTGCAGAAATATAGTGATGTTGAATAAGC
Source organism: uncultured Bacteroidota bacterium (assembly GCA_903834625.1). Classification (GTDB taxonomy): domain Bacteria; phylum Bacteroidota; class Bacteroidia; order UKL13-3; family UKL13-3; genus B1. The sequence goes on along the minus strand of CAILJQ010000278.1, from coordinate 9,872 downwards.
GTTTGTATGTTGTCATTTCCTACAAATACGGTTTGAACCAAATGCTCAGGTAAACCACATTTTTCAAGGAGTTGTTGCAAAGCCATACTTGATTGAGGTACATTAGGTGCAGGTTTCACCAACATGGCATTTCCACTTATAACAGTAGGAATAAGGCTTCTAAGGATTTGCCAGTAGGGGAAGTTCCAAGGGAAAATCCCTAACACAATCCCTAAAGGTTGGTACTGCTTTTCTATTTGAATATTGTTTTCAAGGGAAACTATTTCTGATCCTAATTCTTTGTCACTTACTTGAAAATAGTAATCGCACAAGGTAGCACTTTTCAACACTTCAGCTTTTGCATGAACAAATAGCTTACCCATTTCTTCAGCAGCAATCTTTGCCAACTCATCGGCATGTTGCTTTAACAACTCAGATAATTTAGGTAGGAAAAGTATTCTTTCAGCAACAGGTTGTTTTGCCCAAATTTTCTGGCACTGCTTCATATTTTCCAAACAATTTAAAGCTGCTGGAATTTCCATTTCAGGGTATAGACCCATAACCACTTCAGTGTATGGGTTTAAAGAGATATAATTGCTTTGCTTCACTCCTAATATTTGATGTGACAAATTACTAAAAAAAAATCCTGCCGAAGCAGGATTTTTTGAGATTTAATTTCCTCTGAAGTTAGGCGCTCTTTTTTCTAAAAAGGCCTTGGTGCCTTCAATAAAATCTTCACTTCCGAAGAAGTTTCCAAATTCATTGATTTCAATATTGTTTCCATCTGCACGCTTCTCATAATAAGCGTTCACACAACGAATCACACTAGCAATTGCCATAGGTGCTTTCGTTTTAATTTTATTCATGATTTCTTCGCACTTTGCCATCAATTGATCGGCAGGAACTACATGGTTCACTAATCCTAATTGTAAAGCAGTTTGTGCATCTATCATATCGCCTGTCATGAGGAATTCCAACGCTCTTCCTTTTCCAATTAATTGCGCCAAACGCTGCGTACCGGCATATCCTGGAGTTACTCCTAAGTTAACTTCTGGCTGACCAAATCTAGCCCTTTCTGCACACACCCTTATATGGCAGCTCATGGCCAATTCATTTCCCCCTCCTAATGCAAAACCATTAATGGCTGCAATAATAGGTTTAGGACAATGGTCGATGGCACGTAATACAGCATGACCTTCCTCACTCATGCGTGTTCCTTCTTCTACATTAAAGTTAGCAAACTCAGCAATATCTGCACCCGCAGCAAATGCTTTGCTACCTTTACCAGTGATTATCACACCACGTACACTTGGGTCGTCATAAATACTTAATACAGCATTTTTGATTTCTGTAAGGGTAAGAATGTTTAACGCGTTTAATTTATCTTCCCTGTTTATGGTTATATAAAAAATCTGGTCTTTTGTTTCGGTTAACAAGTTTTGATACATCGTTTCAACTATTGTTTGGTCCATTATGTGTTAAATTTTTAGTTATAATTTGCGTGCAACTTTAAGACATATTTCCTGAAAAGAAAATAACATTTGTTACACAATGTTAGAAGTAGGGTAAGTTCTTTACAATCAGTTGTTCCGATTGGTTTTTACCCACTCTTTTATATAAGCGGCAATTTCTGCCGTATGGGTGCCTGGTGTAAACAGTTTACCAATGCCAATTTGGTTCAAATTTTCAATATCTTCTTGAGGAATTATGCCACCACCAGTTACCAAAACATCCATCATCTGGTTTGCTTCAAGTAATTCTTTTAAACGTTTAAAAACACTTAAATGGGCTCCTGAAAGAATGCTCACCCCAATTACATCAACATCTTCTTGCATTGCTGCCTGAACCACCATTTCGGGTGTTTGCCTTAAACCAGTGTAAATTACTTCCATTCCAGCATCTCGCAGCGCTGTTGCAATTACTTTCGCCCCTCTGTCATGGCCGTCTAAGCCAATTTTGGCTACCAAAACTCGAATAGGTCTTTCCATTATTTTTTACCTTTTTTTGCGTCTTTGTTTGCTACTACCTTTTTCAAGAAAATATACTCTTTTCCTTGTAGTTCCTTTTCAAAGTACATTAGGATTTGCTCATCGGATACTGCATAATACCTTACCATATCTGGCATTCCAGTGCCATCTCCTAAAGGTATTGCACCTCCATCAGAAGAATTTGGCGCTGCTACCAATGCATCATGTTGAAGCAACAAATCTCTAATTGGAAGATATTTCATCAGACGAGTTTCTTGATCATTGCTTAACCTGTTTTCTATGAATGGATATACCTTAAGTCCAGCAGGTGTATTCTCTATGATGGCTATGCTCCACAAAGACTTAATAGTTTTGTCTGGCATACCCAACACATAATATTTACTCAAGCTCGTTAATTGAAATTGTTGGTGAATGTTCCAAACAGTTTGCGCAGTAGGTGTTTTGAATTTAATTTCTGTTGATGATACCTCAATTTGAAGTGAATCAGTTTGGGGTGTTCTGTAATCTTTCCCTTTAAACTCATAGGTGCCCATAAATTCAAGGGGCAATAAATCTTGGTATTTGCCGGGCATTCTGTCAAATCGGGCATCGCCACAACTAACAATCAAGAAAGTTGCTAAAAACAAAAAGGTAAGGTTTTGAAGTTTCATCATAATTATGCTTGGTTTTGAAGTGTGCTTTTCGCTTGTTCAATACGTTGCAAGGTATTGTCTTTTCCTATTAATTCTGCTATTTCAAATAAAGGCGGTCCGCCAGCTACTCCGGTTAAAATAACCCTGAAGAGTTGCAGAAAGTCTTTTCCAGCAATCCCATTCTTTTCTAATGCTGATTGGTAGGCAGCCTCTACGCTCTGGTGATTGTAATTGTCAATAGCTTTTATCCCATAAACAAGGTCACTCAATAAGGCTGGAATTTTATCATTCCAACGCTTTTTCACTACCTGCTCATCATAGGTATCAGGCGCAACAAAAAAGTATCTACTATAATCCCATAACTCTTTGGTGAAGCTTATTTTTTCTTTCACCAATTTGCAAGTTTGCAATAAAAATGCTTGGTCAAATTGCTTGTCTAAACCGTTTTCTGCCAGAGCTTTTTCCAAATAAGGCACCAACATCTCGTCGCTCATTTTGCGCACATATTGTTGGTTAAACCACTTGGCTTTATTTTGGTCGAACTTGGCTCCCGATTTACTCACTCTATCTAATGAAAAGGCTTGAACCAATTCTTCTAAAGTAAACAATTCTTGCGTGGTGCCTGGGTTCCATCCTAATAAGGCCAATAAATTAACTACCGCCTCAGGTAAATATCCCGCTTCACGATACCCACTTGATAATTCTCCACTGCTAGGATCATTCCAATTCATTGGAAATACAGGGAATCCTAATCTATCGCCATCTCTCTTACTTAATTTTCCATTACCTTCAGGCTTCAACAATAATGGCAAATGGGCAAAAGCTGGCATCACATTTTCCCAACCAAAGGCTCTATATAGTAGCACATGTAAAGGTGCTGATGGCAACCATTCTTCTCCCCTAATCACATGCGTTATTTGCATCAAAAAATCATCTACTACATTGGCTAAATGATAGGTGGGCATGCCATCACTTTTAAATAAAACCTTATCGTCCATTTGGTTGGTGTTAAAACTTACCCAACCCCTAATTTCATCATGAAATTTTACTTCCTCCTTGCGAGGTAGTTTGAAGCGCACCACGTAAGCTTCTTCACTTTCTAACCTACGTTTTACCTCATCTTCTGAAAGGGTGAGCGAGTTTTTCATGGTGCCACGTGTAATGGCATCATATTTCGCATCTACATTGCTGGCCTTCAAGCGCTCACGCATAGATTCCAACTCTTCGGCTGTATCGAAGGCATAATAAGCATGTCCAGCCTCAATTAATTGCAACACGTATTGCTTATAAAGTGGCTTACGTTCACTTTGCCTGTAAGGCGCGTGTGGACCATCTCCAAATCCAATTCCTTCTACGGCTTCAATGCCAAGCCATTTTAATGAATTGATGATATACTCCTCAGCACCCGGTACAAAACGGGTTTGGTCTGTATCTTCAATACGTATTAAAAAATCGCCACCATGTTTGTTGGCAAACAGGTAGTTATACAATGCCGTGCGTACCCCGCCAATGTGCAAAGGGCCGGTTGGACTGGGTGCAAATCTTACTCTTACTCTTCTATCCATAATCAGTGCCGGCAAAGATAAAAAGTTAGGCCTTTTTACCTACTATCCCTCAGTGTTATGGACAAAATTTAAAATAAATTTCCAAAAAATGGCGAACTCGTTGTATTTTGCAGGCCTTAGTTCACTACTTACTATACAATTATGAACGACCCAAGATTAAAACCACTCTTCGATCATTTAAAAGAAGCCATGGACCATGCGGTAGACCATGCAGCTACAGAATTTACCAAAATACGCGCTGGTAAAGCGCATCCTTCTATGCTTGATGCGGTGAAGGTTGATTATTATGGATCCTTGGTGCCTGTAAGTCAGGTTGGAAATATCAATACCCCAGATGCCCGTACATTAACCATTCAACCATGGGAGAAAAACATTCTTCAGGCAATTGAAAAAGGGATCATCATTGCCAATTTAGGTTTTACACCCTCTAATGATGGCTTGGTTATTCGTATCAATCTTCCAATGTTAACAGAAGAGCGCAGAAAAGAAATTGTTAAAAAGGTGAAACATGAGGCAGAATTTGCCAAGGTTTCTATCAGAAATATTCGCAAAGAAGTAAACGAGGGTATTAAAAAGGCACAAAAAGACGGTGTTCCGGAAGATGATTGTAAAGTTGCAGAACAACAAGTGCAAAAAACTACTGATGCCTACATCAAAAAAATAGACGATCTTACTGCTGCAAAAGAAGCAGACCTCATGCACGTTTAATTTAGGATTAGACGGAATGAGAGAACTTTCTCCCAAAATAAAGAAATGGATAACACTGGCCGTGAAAACGGTCGGTGTTTTTTTGTTTATAGCCGTGGTGGGTTATTTCTCCTTGCGCGGATATTTTCTGAATAAAGCCATTGAAAAAGTAGCGGCTAAATTAGAAAGTCAATATGCTACCCACCTAACAGTGAAAGAAGCTGGTTTTAGTGGCTTAGCAGGCGTTCAATTAAAGGGCATATCCCTAGTGCCTGAGGGTAAAGACACTTTATTGGCTTTAGATGAATTTTCATTAAGCATTAAATTCTTCTATGCCCTCATGGCTGATGTACGCGTAAAAAGCCTCTCTTTAAACAACGGGTATTTGCAACTCACCAAAAGAAATGGTTTGAAAAATTTCGACCAATTTTTAGGGGCTAAAAAAGATAGCCTTCAAACCACAGAACAACCTGAAACGGATAAAGCAAATACAGAACAGCTCGCTAAAAAAACAGAATTAAATTATGCTGAGGTTCTCTATAAACTCATTAACAAGGTGCTGAATAAAGTACCAAACGAAATGCAAATCACCAACTTTTCTATGAAAGGGGTTGATGAAGATGTTTTTGTTGATTTTAAAGTGAAAGAGTTAGCGTTTAAAGATGGCAAATTGGGCTCTGATATGGAAGTGCAATCAAATGAAATGACGCAACATTGGAAACTCAGTGGCATGGCATATCCATCAGAAAAACAAGCCGACTTACAGTTCCTTCGTACCGATTCAGGAAGAGTAACCATTCCCTATTTGCCAGAACGTTTCAACTTATTGGCTGGCTTTGGTTCAGCCCGATTGCAGCTAAAGAACATAAGTTTTGGTGAGGATGAACTTAAGATAAATGGCGTGGCAAGCATCCAATCTTTTATGGTGAACCACCCTAAAATATCTTCTAAAGATGTGGTTTTAGATGCCGTAGATTTTAACTTCGATTATAAAATTGGTGCCAATTATGTTTCATTGGATAGTACCTCTAAAGTGAATTTTAATGGCTTTGTCTTTTATCCTTTTATCCGCTGGCAAAATGGTCCAGATACCATTTATCATTTAGTAGTTAAAACAGAAAAAACAGAAGCACAAAACTTTATTCAAGCACTTCCAGAAGGTTTGTTCTCTCATGTGAAAGGAATGGAGGCAACAGGTAGCTTTAATTACCGACTTGATTTTATTTACAATGAAAACCATCCGCAAGACATGGTTTTTGAGAGTACTCTAGAAAAAGAAAATTTCAAAATTACCAAATACGGCCAGGCCAATTTGGCTAAGTTAAATGAAGAGTTTGTTTATACTCCTATGGAAAAGGGAAGGGCCATGCGACCAATATTTGTGGGCGCTTCTAACCCCAATTATACCCCGCTCGATCAAATATCACCTATCCTTCGTAAAACAGTTCTTACTACCGAAGATCCTTCGTTTTATTGGCATAGAGGCTTTGTAACTGAGGCATTCCGACAAAGTATTGAGAAGAACATGCGTACCGGTAAGTTCAAGCGCGGTGCAAGTACCATTAGCATGCAGCTTATCAAAAATGTTTTCTTAACACGTGAGAAAACAATGGCACGCAAACTAGAGGAAATATTGTTGGTGTATATCTTAGAAAATAACTACATCAGCAACAAAGACCGCATGTATGAAGTTTACCTCAATATCATTGAATGGGGACCAAATGTTTATGGCATTGGCGAAGCTTCTCGCTTTTATTTTAGCAAAAGTCCGAGCGAACTCACTTTAAATGAAAGCATGTTCTTGGCAACAATTGTACCCGGACCAAAACACTTTATGTGGCGCTTTAATAAAGATGGTTCAGCCAAACCTTATTTAGAACGTACTTACAGATACTTAGCTAATAAAATGGTGAGCAGGCAAGTGATTTTGCCAGAAGATACCATTGGCTTAACCCACTTAATAAATCTCAGTGGACCTGCCCGTAAACTCATTATTAAATCTGATACCTTGGTAAATGATACTTTGGTTGAAAGAGAATTGGAACTCATTCAAAATCCAGAAGAAGGAGATGAAGAATAAACAGAATTTTCTGTTTTTGGCCTTTTTAATTGAGTTGATTTTTCTGTTCTATAGAAAAAACGAACTAGGCATTTATTTGAGTGCCATCGCCCTTTCTGGCGCTGGTTTGTTCTTAAGTATCTATCCGTATTTTTTGGTAAAAAAAAGTAAGGTGCCTTGCGAAGAGTTGTTCTTAGAACATAACCATCCAAAGCCTCAAAGTGCTTCAAAGATTAAAGGTTTCATTTGGTTAGCCTTTGGTTTGTTTGCAGGAATTTTTGCCATATGGTTAAACTACCACATGCGAAAATTTCCGATAGATATAAACCAATCAGATATCATTCCCTTTATTGAAGATGTTTTTTTAAAGCGATGGGAAAATGGTATTGCGGTTTACAGTGTATTTGATGGTTTTGGATACGGGGCCTTTCATCCCAATTATATGCCCTTTCATTGGTTGAGTTTCTTAGTAAGCTTTTTCTTTGGCTTCGACCATAGATGGATGTTGTTCTTCATTTACCTCATGGCAACAGCAATATACACCCATGTTTTGTTGCGCAACTTTGTTTCAGTAAAGCGCATCCTTCTTTTGTTATTCCTGCCTTTTTTATTGGTATTTTCCATTCTCGAAAGTCAAGGAAAAGATGCCGTTCATACCATCGAAATCCTCATCATGGGATACTATCTTTTGTTGGGTTTAAGCTTGTTTTCTAAGTATGCTTTGGTTCAGGCCGTAGGAATGTTATTGCCTTTACTATCTCGTTATTCTTTTGTGTTTTGGTTGCCAGTTCATTTTTTCTCTTGGCTCAAAACACAACCCAAAAGATTTTTATGGGTGAGCATAAGTGGCTTGGGTTTATTGGCGCTTTTTTTAGGTCCGTTTTTATACCAAACTCCAACCATGTTTGTGGGTTTTAATGCCAATTATATGGTGGCTGCTCTGCGCGAGTGGGGCGGACAATCATGGCAACAACCTGGTGATGATCCTTTTCAATTGTTTCATGGAATGGGTGTTGCCTCTTGGTATTATAAGCTTTATCCTGGTTCACTAGAAGATAAAATTAATGCCCTGAACCTAAGTTTGCTGATGGTTTCTGTGTTGAGTATGATAGGCCTCATGATACTCACCCCTAGGATTAAAAAAGTATTGTCGCCAAACATGTTTTCCTTGTTATCACTTAAATTCATGCTTACCCTATTTTATGCTTTCGTTACCATTCCTTATCTTTACCTTAATTGGGTTCCTTTGGTGTTAAGCGTAGTTATCCTTTCTCGTTTGGCTGAACCAAATAACCTTCATAACAAAAACGTATGATGATATCTATTGTTAGTCCGGTATACAAAGCAGAAAATATTGTAGATGAGTTATTAGCTCGCATTGAACGTGTGTTGGAGGGAATGCAAGTTGCTTATGAAATTATATTGGTAGACGATTGTGGCCCTGATAATTCATGGGCAAAAATTGTTTCAAATGCCAAACGTAACCCAAAAGTAAGGGGCATTAAGTTAAGTAGAAATTTTGGCCAGCACCATGCCATCACAGCAGGATTAGATGCCAGCAAAGGTGATTGGGTGGTGGTAATGGATTGTGATTTACAAGATAGACCTGAAGAAATTGTACCCTTGTATGCAAAGGCGCAAGAAGGGTTTGATATCGTTTTTGCACGCAGAGCCGTGCGTCAAGACAAATGGTTGAAACGCATGAGTTCAGCCATGTTTTACAGAGCGTTTGAGTACTTATCTGGTTTGCCACAGGATGGAAGTATTGCCAATTTTGGTATCTACAGCAGAAAAACAATCAATGCTATCAACAGCATGAGAGAGCCCATGCGTGCATTTGCTCCTATGGCCAAATGGGTGGGTTTTAGGCACACTGCCATTGATGTGCAACATGCAGAACGTTTTGAGGGAACTACCTCCTATAATTGGTCGAAGCTCATTAATTTGGCCTTAGATATTTCTATTGCCTATTCTGAAAAACCACTGAGAATGGCTGTTAAAGCAGGTATAAGTATTTCTTTGTTAGCCTTTATATATGCCATTTATAATGTAATTGCCTACCTCATGGGATGGATTCAAGTAAGTGGCTATGCTAGCCTTATCATATCTATTTGGTTCTTCTCTGGATTGATTATTTTTATCTTAGGTATCCTTGGTTTATACATTGGAAAAATATTTGATAGCGTAAAAGACCGACCATTATATTTAATTGATCAAACCACCTAACATGATCATTGAAAAGCTACATTGGGATACTGATTTTTTTGGATACGAAGTGGTCAGAGCTGTTGATTTTGCAGGTGCTGCAGAGGAAGTAGTAAGAATAAATCAATACCAGGCTAAGCTAATATATGTATTTGCTGAACAAGCCATTGAGCATTTGCCTGCTAACTTTTTTCTAGCAGATGAAAAGGTGGTGTTCAAACAAAAGTTACAAGCTCATGCTGTTGCTCCTTTGGTTCAAACCGAAATAATAGAACTGTTTGAACCTAACAAAGCATTGGTAGACTTGGCTTTGCAAAGTGGCTTGTATTCTAGGTTTAAAGTAGATGAGAATTTTAAGAACCAAGAGTTTGAAAGATTGTATACCAAATGGATTGAAAATTCCTTTGATACTGGCAAAAATGCAAGGGTATTTGGGTATGTAAGTGAAGAGAAATTATTGGGTTTTGTTACCCTCGGTGTTAAAAATAATATACCAGATATTGGCTTAATAGCAGTTGATGAGCAGGCTCGTGGCCAGGGGATTGGTTCAAAACTATTGCAATTTTTATATGCTTTGTTGTTACATGAACAACAACAGGAATTAACTGTTACAACCCAAGGAAAAAACTTGCCTGCCATGGCATTTTACCAAAAGAATTTTTTTGAAGTATTTAGCACTACCTATATTTACCACGTATGGAAGTAAACAACAATATCCCTTTTAACAAACCTTACCTCACAGGTAAAGAAACACACT
>CAILJQ010000277.1 GCA_903834625.1 uncultured Bacteroidota bacterium | reverse complement strand
GTGATTTTGATTTGTCTGTTCCATTAACCCATAAAAAACAGCAAAAAATTAAAAAGGAAGAAGGTGTTTTGCAGGCCGATTCTTTGTTCAGTGAAAAGGGTCAATATCAGAAGTTCTTGTTTCCACATGATCCGAAATATGCATGGAGCTTAGATTATTATGGTTCTATCTATATACCTAAAGCCGGTGATATGGTAACCTTAGACAGCAATCAATTTTTGTTTTACGACCGAGTGATTAGGGTTTATGAAAATAATCCTGATTTTAAAATGGAAGATGGGAAATTTTATATTGCCGGTCAGGAAATTAAACAGTATACCTTCAAATATAATTATTACTTTATGATGGGGGATAATCGTCATAACAGTATGGATAGTAGGTTTTGGGGATTTGTTCCTGAAACCAATGTGGTGGGTAAAGCCCTTATTGTTTGGATGAGTTGGGATAAAAATGCTGATAATATCTTACATAAGGTAAGATGGGATAGGTTGTTTAAAATGATTCACTCAAATTAAGCGCCTTTTTAATAAAGTAAAGGAAGCCCTGCTAAATGATGGTATTTAGCAGGGCTTCTTTTTGTTGAAAACCTTGATTAACAAGGCGTCAAAAGATTTTGCTTTTGTGTATTTTGTGTGGGTTTCTTCTGCCAATAGTTGATTAATTTGCCTCGATAAATCTCAAAAAGAAGCATGTTAACTTCACTTACTATTTTAAATTCCAAGGTTTATGGCAAAGCTGAAATTCGCCTAAATGATTGTGACAGTCTACAATTGGTTGGGCCGAACAATATTGGAAAAAGTACCCTTATTTACGCCCTAAATTTCTTGTTTATTATTGATGGCAACAAAATGACCTTTAGCGGTCAAAGACGCGGCGATAAGGAAACGTTACACCATTACTTTCCTAATCCAAACCAGAGTTATATTGTATTTGAGATTTTTAAGAAATCATACTATTGTATTTTGGTGAAAAGAAATGGAGATTCTGAATTAGAATATTACCGCTTTAACAGCGAGTATAAAGAGCATTTCTTTGTTGATGAAAGCAAAAAGTTATTAAAGTTTGATGAGGTTCAAGAGGCTTTAACTAAAGATGGTATTGCCCTCGAGCCATTTAAAGACAAGAGAGAGGTATTTAATACTGTTTACCAGAGAGGTAGGCGTAACAATGGTGTAGTATGGTTAGATGATAATGTGAAAACAGAAGGTTTGAGCAATAACTTTTCACGCATTTATAGGTACCTCATCAATACCAAGCTTATTACAAACAAGAACCTGAAAGAGGCTTTAATTGTTGCTGATAACAGGGAAAATGAGGTGTTGAATTTCTCTCAAAAGAACAAAAAAGACATTGTTGATTTGCGCAAAATCAATAATGAAATTCGTAACCTAAAATCGGTTAAAAACGAGTTTGATGAATTTAGGGAGGTGGTAAGTCAGTACAGCGCAAAAGCCAGAATTATTAACCAATTGTACTTTGGGTTCAGCAATAATTATGAGCATACCTTACCTACTTTGCAAAGTCAATTGGCTGAACGCAACCAGAACATTGCCCGCATCAATACAGAGATAAATGAAAATTTGATTCCAAGTAAGGCTGATTTTGACCGTAAAATTGGAAACAAAGAGACCGAAATTAAAGGCAAAGCTGAAACCCTCAATGAAAAAGAAATTGAGTTAAAAACCATCAAATCATTTGACCCTATTGAGTTGTTGAATGAGTCGTTGGAGAATTTCGACCAAAAGCGTAAAGAGGTTGAATCGCGCTTGACCATGGTTGAAATTCAAAAGTTGAACAGCCGAATGGTTGAGAATAGAATTGCCCAATTGAAAGATCAAATTGTGCGTTTTGATAATCAAATTAAGAACTACGGCGATTTATTGATTAACAAAATTTCTGGAAACAAAGAGAATAGAAAATTGCTGAACGGTGTGTTAAGTGAGCAAGTGAAGAGTTTGCCGGGAGACCAAGTAATTAAAGCCATTCACAAGGTTTCTGAGAAACTCAAAATTTTTGATGGAGAGATAGACTTAAGCAAAAATATTCAATTTGAAGACTTCAAAACAATTGAAGAAATTAAAGAAGAATTGGCTGCTGTTAAGAATGAATTGAAGAGCCAAGAGGCTTTGTTTGAAGTTGCCAAAGACATTGAGAAATCTGAGTTAGAGTTGAGGCAAATTAATGGCGAAATTGAAGGTATACGTATCAAAATTCAGAAGATTAAATCGATGCCATCCTTGGTGAAAGCCATTGATAAATTAAAGCTCGATTTGAACCAATTGAATGAGGAGAAACAAAAAATTGAGGCAGAGCAGGCCAAATTAGCCAAGGATATTGCCAAAAGTCAGTTAGAGGTGCAAGATCTTATTGTTGACAAAGACAAGCGAGAAAGACGTATTCGTGAGTTGATTGAGTACAAGCAGCTACTTGATACCTACGGGTTAGCAGGAGAGGAGTTTGAAACGCAGGATGATTTGGATAATCTATACAAGAAGATCCAAATTAATATGGGCGATAGAAATGAGTTGAAAGCCACCAAGGACAAGTTGTTTGAAAAGTTACGCGATAAGTTACAATCTACTTTTGCTGATGAGATGGACTTTATTAAATACGTTGAGGAAGAAATAGCTTTAATTGAAGACAAAGAAAGGTCTATCAGTTCATTGTTAGAAAACATTTCGGCTCAGTTTGCAAATCCTGCCTATACCTTATTGAAAAGGTATGAAGAGTTTAAGGAGTTTGTATATAATAAGTTTAACTCAAAATTATCACAAGCAAAAATTTCGGATATTGAATCGCTTACCATTGAGCTGGAAGACAATAAACGTTT
>CAILJQ010000276.1 GCA_903834625.1 uncultured Bacteroidota bacterium | reverse complement strand
TTTGTTCCACTCTTAGTCATTGCCAGTTATTTACCTTTCTTAATTCCCATCTTTTCGGCGGTACGTTTGGCTAAATTTAATATTGATACCAGGCAAACAGATTCATTTATTGGGGTACCTACGCCTGCCAACGCCCTGTTTATCTGTAGCATGGCTTTGGTTATGGCATTTGGCCCCTATTATGCACAAGAAATATATACTTCAGTTAGTTTTTTACTTATTTACCCAATCCTTATGTCGTACCTATTGGTAGCTGAATTGCCCTTGTTTGCGCTGAAATTCAAACAATTTGGGTGGAAAGGAAATGAGATTAGATATGGCTTCTTATTAGGTTCAATCTTACTTCTTTTCATTTTTCAGTACTTTGGGATTGGGTTGAGTATAATTCTTTATGTACTTTTGTCGCTCTTCAATCATTTGAAAAAATAATATGAAATTCAAAGCCGAAATAGATGTGATGCCTCATGCTGCATTACTTGATCCACAAGGAAAAGCCGTGAGTGGTTCCATGGTAAATGTTGGTTTAGCCACCATTCATGATGTGAGAATTGGTAAACACATTAGCATGGAATTAGAAGCTGCCAATGAAACGGAAGCAAAAGAAATAGTAGACACTGCATGCAAAAAATTGCTTGCAAATTTGATCATGGAATCATACAAATTTGAGGTAAAAGCCATTTGATTTTTACCATGCGCAAGCTTACCTCACTTGCCCTTCTTTATTTACTTTATGGCTTGGGTTCAGCACAGGCCCAAGACATTTCGTATGTTCGGTCTTGTATAAAAACCTTGTGCAGCAACGACTTTTACGGCAGAGGTTATGTGAACAATGGGGATAAAGTAGCAGCCAATTTTATTCGAGGTGAATTCACCAAATTTGGACTGAAGCCCCTTGGAGATAATTACTTTCAATCACTTGGCTTTCCGGTAATTTTTTACCCAGACAGGGTTGAAATTGAATTAGACGGCGTCCGCGTATTCGCTGGTCATGATTTCATTATGAACCCAGGATGTCCTTCCTTAAAGGGAACATTTAAGGTCATTCGAGTCGATTCTGCATTGGTTGATAATAGTAGTGAATACAACAAACTCATTGCAAAAAATCTAAAGGGTTACTTTCTTATTGTTGATGAACTGAAAGGAAAAAAACTGTTAAGACCAGAACGCGCCAAGTTTATTTTAAACAATGGTTTAAAAGCAAAAGGATTGATTTATAGAAATAATGAAGCATTGGTATGGAGCCCTTCAATGGACTTTGCCGATTATCCCATTCTCTATTTCAAAAAAGGTTCCTTTCCTTCTTTGGTGTTAAAATTAGAAGCTAAGATAGACGCTGCACATAAAGTTCATGGTACCCAAAACGTTATCGGAATGGTACCTGGAAAATTATATCCAGATTCATTTATTGTATTTACTGCACACTACGACCATTTAGGCATGATGGGTAGTAATACTATATTCCCCGGAGCAAACGATAATGCCAGTGGAGTGGCTATGATGCTCGATTTGGCAAATTATTATGCAAAAAATCCTCCTCCTTATTCAGTAGTTTTTATCGCCTTTGCGGCAGAAGAAATTGGACTTTTGGGATCAATGTATTTTGTTCAAAATCCATTAATAGAATTAAAAAAGATTAGTTTCCTCATTAATATGGATTTGATGTCGACCGGCGATGAGGGGCTCACAGTAGTAAATGCCACCGAATTTCCGCAATGGTTCGACAACCTAAAGCTATGCAATATTGCAGGTAATTATTTGCCAGATATTGCTTCAAGAGGTAAGGCACAAAATAGCGACCATTATTTTTTTACAGAAGCTGGAGTGCCATCCTTCTTTTTTTATTTGAGGGGAAACTACCATCATTACCATGATGTTGACGACACCTATGAAGCACTTACCCTAAGCAAATACCCTGAAGCTTTTAAGCTTGTGCGCGACTTTGCCAATATGAGAATGGGTAAATAGTTTCCCAGATTTGAAAGTCTGCGAAATTTTCATCAACTTAGCTACGAAAAATTTATCACATGCCCATTGTAAACTCACTTGTTGGTTGGTACCTCAAACGCAGATTGCCTGCCTTTGAGGAAATCTTACAAAACCCGCAGCAAGTGCAGCATGACCAATTGATGAAATTGCTGAGGACAGCTCAGATAACTGAGTTTGGAAGACACTACGATTATAAAAGCATTCACAACGCAGAAACTTTTAGAGAACGCGTACCTGTTACCAACTACGACGATTTTAAGCACTACATAGAGCGCATGATGCAGGGTGAACAAAACATCCTTTGGCCAAGTGAAGTGCGTTGGTTTGCCAAATCATCTGGCACCACTAGTGCAAAAAGTAAATTCATTCCTGTAACCTATGAAAGCTTAGAAGAATGCCATTACCAAGGTGGTAAAGATGTTCTTATGACCTACCTGCTCCAAAAACCCGATTCGGATATTTTTAGTGGAAAAGGTTTGGTGATGGGTGGAAGTCACCAAATAAACAATGCCAGTCAGGAAAGCTTTTATGGTGATTTAAGTGCCGTAATGATGCAAAACCTACCTATGTGGGCCCAATACTTAAGAACACCTGATTTGAGTATTGCCATTATGGATAATTGGGATGAGAAAATAGAGAAAATGGCACGCGCAACCATTCACGATAACGTAAGTAATATTTCTGGCGTACCTACCTGGACAATCGTTCTCATTGAAAAACTTTTTGAAATAAGTGGCAAAAATAACCTCATGGATATTTGGCCGAACCTAGAACTCTATTTACATGGAGGTGTTAGCTTTACTCCCTATAGAGATAGGTTCAAACAGCTCATTAAAAGCAGTAGTGTAAACTATATTGAAACTTACAATGCAAGCGAAGGCTTCTTAGGAATACAAGACAGATTACATTCAGATGATATGCTTCTGATGTTAGATTACGGGATATACTATGAGTTTATGCCCATGAGTGAGTATGGAAAGGAATTTCCAAAAACACTCAACCTAAGCGAAGTAAAAACCAATGAAAATTATGCTTTGGTTATTAGCACAAACTCTGGACTTTGGAGGTATATCATTGGCGATACCATAAAGTTCACTTCTATCAAACCTTTTAGGTTCAAGATTACAGGTAGAACCAAACATTTTATCAATGCATTTGGTGAGGAATTGGTAATAGAAAATGCCGATCATGCCATTAAAAAAGCCTGCGAACAAACAGAAGCACTTATTGTAGATTACACAGCAGCACCTATCTATTTTTCTGAGAACGCAAAAGGCGGACATGAGTGGTTAATTGAATTTGAAAAGGAACCCACCAATATGGAAGCCTTTAACCTTACCTTGGATCAAACACTTATGCAACAAAATTCAGATTATGAGGCAAAGCGTTATAAGGATATGGCTATGTTAAAACCCAATATCAAAATAATGCCAAAAGGCACTTTTCATAATTGGCTCAAAAAATCGGGAAAACTTGGCGGCCAGCACAAGGTGCCACGTTTAAGTAATCATAGGCAAGTGGT
The DNA here is from genome assembly GCA_903834625.1 of uncultured Bacteroidota bacterium. Classification (GTDB taxonomy): domain Bacteria; phylum Bacteroidota; class Bacteroidia; order UKL13-3; family UKL13-3; genus B1. The sequence goes on along the minus strand of CAILJQ010000276.1, from coordinate 7,686 downwards.
GGATGAAATACTTGAATCCACAAGCGCACGTTCATAGTTTAACGTTACCCATCATGCAAAAATTTCTTCATTATGGCAAATACCTTTTGCCTACCATTCTTGTTTCTTTTGTCTTTTTGTTAAGCTCAAATAGCGATACAGAAGAGCGAAAAAGCATGGAGGAATTTCAACAATATTATAGGGTTTATTCCTTAAGCAGTCCCAAGCATATTTCATTTGCCGGAACCAAAATTTCTTTGGCAGAATTTGATGTAGCAGAGCGCTACGACAAGGAAATATTGACCAATGTATATTGGCAATCGCAAACATTATTGATGCTCAAAAGAGCCAATAGGTACCTACCTATCATTGAAAAGATACTGCTTGAAAATGGTATTCCGTCTGATTTTAAATACCTAGCCTTGGCTGAAAGTGGTTTACAAAATGTGGTGTCGCCAGCAGGTGCAGCGGGCTTTTGGCAATTTCTTGACAAAACAGGTAAGAGGTATGGCTTGGAAATTAATGAAGAAGTAGACGAAAGATACCATTTAGAGAAAGCAACGAAAGCGGCGTGTTTATATCTGAATGAATCCTATCAATCACTGCAAGATTGGAGTTTGGTAGCGGCAAGTTATAATATGGGTTTGGAGGGTGTTAAAAAACAACTTAGAAACCAACAAGTAAGTAGCTATTATGATTTGTATTTAAATGTTGAAACAGCGCGTTACCTATTCCGAATTATAGCCATTAAGGACATCTGTGAAAACCCCTCTAAATTTGGCTTCAATATTTCGGCAACAGATTATTATAAGCCTATTCCAGTAGTTTGGGTGAAAGTAAATTACCCTATTAATGGCTTAGCAGAATGGAGTAAAACCCATGCTTGTAATTACAAGATTTTAAAACTTCTAAACCCATGGTTAAGGAAGCCTTTTTTAAATGCAACTAATAAAATTTATTATATCTCATTACCTAAAGAAAAATTAATGGCGGCAGGATTTGGAAAGCAAATCACAGGAGATACTTTGCGCATGGTGGAAACCAATGCCAATCCAAGCTTCACCATTGAAGACCATACTGTGCTAAAAGGTGAAAGTTTAAAAAGCATCGCAGAAAAATATGGCATCAGTGAAGAAGATATTTGTACTTGGAATGAAATCTTACCTGGCACAACACTTAAACCAGGGAGTAAGATTAGAATTAGGTTCGAACAATAGAAAATAATTGCAGAATAACTGACATATATTAGTTCAATTTTGCCTAGGATGTAATACTTTCGAGCGGCTTAATTTTAAAGACATGAAAAAGATTCTGGTTATTGGTGCCGGACTATCCTCTGGATACCTTATCAATTATTTATTAAAACAAGCAAATAAAGAAAAGTGGTTTGTTACTGTTGCTGATGCTGTAATTGAAACAGCAACCCAAAAAATTGGCAAGAGTAAATTTGGTAAAGCAGTTGAGTTAGACATCAATAATAGCAATCTTAGAAAAGAACTTATACAAGAGGCAGACATTGTGGTTTCACTGCTACCTCCCACTTTGCACTTTATTGCAGCAAAAGACTGTTTGACCCTAAAGAAACACCTAGTAACAGCCTCCTACCTCACAGAGGAAATGCGTTCATTGCACCCAGCTGCCTTAAAAGCCAATGTATTGTTCTTAAATGAAATTGGTCTCGACCCAGGTATCGACCACTTATCTGCTATGCAGATGATTCAAAACATACAGGCCAAAGGTGGAGTAATAACAGGGTTTGAATCATACTGTGGAGGTTTGGTTGCCCCAGAATTTGACGACAATCCTTGGAATTATAAATTCACCTGGAACCCTAAAAACGTAGTATTGGCCGGACAAGCAACGGCAAGATACATAGACGATGGCTTGTTAAAATTTATTCCTCCTAACAGAATTTTTACCCAAGTAAAAAATGTAAAAGTTGGAAAACATGGGATGTTTGAGTCATATGCCAATAGAGATTCACTCAGTTATATTGAACCATATGGCATTGGATCAGCCCAAACCGTTCTAAGGGGTACGCTAAGAAGAAAAGGATTTTGTGAAGCCTGGAATTGCTTGGTAAAACTGGGACTTACAGACAATAGTTATACCCTACCTCATTCTGAACAATTAACTTATAGGGCTTTGGTTGCGGCATTTTTGAATGTTAAAAATGAAGCAGAAACAGAACAAAAATTGTCAGAGTTTTTAGCCATTTCAAAAACAGGTAAACTCTTTAAAAAAATCATCTGGTTGGGCTTGCTTGAACCAAAATCTATAGGCCTTAAAAACGCAACGCCAGCAGAGGCATTGCAAAAACTTCTTCAGGAAAAATGGAAGCTTCAAGCAGGTGAATTAGATCAAATTGTGATGAAGCATGAAATTACCTATACCCTTAAAGGAAAAAGCTTGCAGGAACATGCCTACCTAGTGGTAAATGGAGAAAACCAACAACTCACTGCCATGGCTAAAACCGTAGGTTTACCCATGGGAATAGCCGTTAAGTTAATACTACAAGGAAAGATAAAATCTCGTGGAGTTCAAATTCCGTTGAACAGAGAATTTTATGAGCCTATTTTGGCTGAGTTAACCAAATATGGTGTTCAATTTGTACATCAATAAATGTTGTTATAAATAAAACGCCTCGGTTAATTGAGCGTATTCGTCAGACCTACTTCCATCTTCCTTATACACCACCAAATGCTGTATGCGTTTTGTTTGTGGTATTTTTGAGAAACCCATTACCATTCTATTAGCCAATTTCGAGGCTTTGGCATGAACATGAATTTCTGCTATCAAAAACAATTCATTTTCTGTAGCTACTTCTATAAACTCTTGCGATTCCAACATGGGTAATATTAACCAAAACTCTCCATGCGCATGCAACATCCTTTGAGCACCTAATACCAAATCTAAAAAACTCAATGCATGTGTATGTCTGGCTGCAAGCCTTGTAGTATCATTAATTGGGAAACTCTTACCCTTTTCATAATATGGAGGATTACTTATAAGCAAATCATATTGCTCAATAGATAGCATGGTATGTTGTTGGAAAGAATTTGCGTGTATGTGCAGCCTATCATGCCAAGGTGATTGAGCAAAATTAAATGCGGCCTCTTGTGCAGCTGCATCATCAATTTCAATGGCATCTATTTGCGCCCCGCATCTTTGTGCCATCATTAAGGATAACAAACCACTGCCACAACCAATGTCTGCAATCCTAGTTACACGCTCATGGATGGGAACTATTGCACCTAGGATAACACTGTCCGTACCCACCTTCATGGCACTCTTTTCATGAAATATCCTAAACGCTTTAAAATCAAAATAAGCAGATGACATATCTTTCAAATTAAAACAATAGGATAGGATAATTGCTTATTTTGTATAAAATTAACACATGGCCGAACCAAAATATACCAACGCACTAATACATGCAAGTAGTCCTTATCTCTTGCAACATGCACATAACCCTGTAAACTGGATAGAGTGGAGTAATGAAGTGCCTAACATAGCCAGAAGAGAGGATAAATTAATTTTATTAAGCATTGGGTATTCCAGTTGTCATTGGTGCCATGTAATGGAGCACGTTTGTTTTGAACAAGAAGACACTGCCGCCATTATGAATGAAAAGTTTATTTGCGTAAAAATTGATAGAGAGGAAAGGCCAGATATAGACCAAGTTTACATGGACGCTATCCAACTTATTAGCGGCAGAGGAGGATGGCCATTAAATGTGTTCACCTTACCCGATGGCAGGCCTTTACATGGCGGAACATATTTCCCGAAAAAAGAATGGGAACATGTTTTATTGAGTTTGAGCAAATTTTATGAGGAAAAAAGAGAAGAGGCCTATGAATTTGCAACCAACTTGAGCAATGGCATCAAAAAACTTGATCAGTTCTTGATACCAAATAACCAAAGAAATTTATTTGAAGTTGTTACACCCCTTTTAAATGCTTGGCAAAAGCAGTTCGATTTAACACTAGGTGGCTATAATTGGTCGCCCAAATTTCCACTACCCAACCAATGGGAACTCTTCACAGGAATGCATTACCTCACACAAGACAATACTTTTTCTGAGGCAGTACAACTTACCTTAGAAAAAATGTATGAAGGTGGCATATACGACCATGTGGGTGGCGGTTTTGCCAGATACAGTACCGATGCACTTTGGAAGGTTCCACATTTCGAAAAAATGTTGTATGACAATGCGCAATTAATGGGCACTTATGCAATGGCCGGCAAGTATTTTAACAACCCCTTATTCTTTGAAGTTTGTGAAGGCATTCATCAATTCTTAGAGAAAAATTTCCTTACTACACAAGCAGCTTATTACTCAGCACTCGATGCCGACAGTGAAGGTGAAGAAGGCAAATATTATGTTTGGGAATATGCCCATCTACATGATTTATTAGAAGACAAGGCAGAAATATTTTGCACCTCTTACTCGGTTCAGCCCAACGGAAACTGGGAAGAACCAGGAAATATCCTTCATTTAAGTTCTAACTTAAATGAGCTTGCAAAGAATTTTCAAATGCCCGTTGCACAATTACAAAACACCCTAGACCAATGCAAGAAAATTCTGTTATTGGAGCGAGCTAAAAGAATTGCTCCTGCATTAGATGATAAAATAATCTGTAGTTGGAATGCCCTTATGGTAACTGGTTATGCGAAGGCCTATTTGTATTCTGGCAAGGAAACCTACCTCCAAAAAGCAGAAAATACTCTTCAATTTCTGCTCACCCATTGCGTTCAAGGCAACCATATTTACCGCATATATAAAAACGGTAAAGCATCTATTGCAGGTTTTGCAGAAGATTATGCTTGTTTCATTGAAGCACTTCTCTATGCATTTGAGGCTACTTCAGAAGCTACTTACCTTAAAAAGGCCAATGAATTGATGGAGCATTGTATCGCACAATTTTTTGACGAAGGCTCTGGTTTGTTTTATTTTTCGGCTCAAGAACATGAAGTGCCCGTAACAAGAAAATTAGAGGTAAATGATGATGTTATTCCTTCTTCTAACAGCATTTTAGCTTACTGCTTGTACAAACTATCTTATTACTTCGAGCACCCAACTTACGAAGAAATGTATCAAAACATGTTACAGACCATTTCAGAAAAAATGGAGAAGTTTCCTAATGGTTTCAGCAATTGGATGCAACTTATTTCTAAAGAACAGGCAGGATTCACACAAGTAATAATTGCGGGGAATGAGGCCAAAAATTGGAAGCAAGAATACTTAGGTAAGTTTAGGTTCAATACAGCTGTTATTATACTCAACAACAAGCTCCAAGAAATACCTTTGTTCAACGGTAAACAAATACCTAATGGTAATACGGTAGCATGGGTTTGTAAAAACAAAACCTGCGGATTGCCTCTCAACAACCTGCAGGTTTTAGTAGAAAATTAATTTTATTTATCGAACCAATGTTACTGTTCCATTCATTTCATACGATTTGCCCTTTTTATCTTTGGCAACTACGTAATAAGTGAAAATACCTGGAGGTTCTGGCGTTCCATTGATTTTTCCATCCCACCACAATCCACCTGGTACTTTGGTATCAAACACCTTCACACCCCAACGATTGTATATAGACATTTCTAAAAACTCAAATCTATTTACACTAAAGTTAGGAACAAAGAAATCATTTAATCCATCTCCATTTGGTGTAAAGGCATTTGGCATAAACAAGGTTTCATTAACTATAGAGGTAATGATGGTTGTGGTTGTATCTGCACAACCCAAACTATCATAGGCAATCAACTGAACAGTAAACACACCTTCATCGGTAAAAATATGTGTTGGATCTTTATCTGTTGAGCCTCCACTTAAGTCCCCAAAATTCCAAGTATAGAAATTTGCATTGGTGCTGCTATTATAAAAATTCACCGACAAAGGCGCTAAACCTAAGGTAGGATCGGCAGTGAATTTGGCTTCAATTTTTGGATTTACATTCACAAAAATATCATCCCTTTGGTAACAATAGCCATTCCAGGCATTTAACCTAAATGTTGTTGGCACGGTAACAGTAGATAGCGGTTGAAGCAACATCTTATCATTTAAGCCGGCAGCTGGAGACCACTCAAATCTGGTATAATCAGATAAAGAACCAAGCAAGGTTACACTTTCACCAATGCAATGTTTAAAATCTGGTCCTGCATTAACTGTTGGATATTTATTTACATCTACAAAAACCGTATCGTAAATATTACATATTCCACCATCATTTATTTTCACAATGAAATAGGTGTCGCTTGGCGGAGTTACAATAGGATTAGGAATATATAAATCACTTATGTAGCTATTTGGCATCCATTGGTAATTTACCCCACCACTAGCATTCAAACCAACAAATAATCCTTCACATAAACTGGTATCCTTGCCTGCAGTTGCAGAGAATGATTTCACATCTACAAAAACAGTATCAATACGCAAACAATATCCATTGCTTGATAATAAAATATAATTGGTAGGACCGAGTGGTTTTACCCATGGATTTGCAACACCCGTATCACTAATATTATACAAAGGCAACCAATTGTATTTGGTTCCACCACTTGCTTGTAATTGCACGCTATCACCTTTACAAATATTTTTATTAGACCCAGCATTGATATTGAAATTTACAACCGAAACACGCACCGTATCTGTAGCCGAGCACCCAAAATTGGTTACATTTAAAACATAACTTGTTGTGGTGGTTGGTTTGGCATATGTCTTCAATGTGGTATCCTTTAATCCTGCTGTTGGCGACCAATAATGAGTTCCCAATGCAGTTGCATTAAATTGAACACTATCTCCATTACAAATAGTAGCATCTGGACCAGCATTTGCTTGTGCTTGTTTTACATCAACATAAACACTGTCGTATCTTGAGCAAAGGGCATTAAAGGAAACTACATAATAATAAGTGGGTACAAGTGGTTTTACCCAAGGATTAGCCGTACTCGTATCACTTATCCTATAACTAGGTATCCAAACATAGTTTACACCACCTGTTGCAGTCAATTGAACACTGTCACCATAACAAATGCTTTGGTTAGGACCGGCATCTATTGGTAATGTAGCAACAGATACAACCAAGGTATCTTTATTAACACAACCTAAATAATTTGCGGTTGCATAATAGGTAATGCTGCTATCAGGAACTGAGTATACATTTAAACCAGTGGTACTACTCAAATAGGTGGCAGGACTCCAAGTAACTGTTCCATTTGAAGTGGCATAAAAATAGGCTGTATCATCTTTACATACATTTTGGTCGGGCCCTGCATTAATAATAGGAGTAACAACTGTAATACGAACAGTATCCGACCTTGAACACAATCCATTATTTGAAACCACAACATAATTGGTATCAATTAATGGGAAAACGTTTGTGGTATCATTGGTAATAGAAGTAATTCGGTAATTGGGCGACCAAGCAAAAGTATTCCCCCCATTTGCAACCATCAAGGTAGCAGTATCCCCTAAACAAATAGAGCGGTCTGAACCAATATCAGGTATAAAATTGGTGACATTCACTTTAACCGTATCATAATTTCTACATCCACTTACATCTACTCTTACAATATAATCAACCGTGCTGTCTGGCTCGCTGTATGGACTTCTTGCCGTATCACTTGATAAGGCATAGGTTGGCGTCCATAAAAAGGTTCCGTTTGAACCTGTAGTAACCAATCTTACACTATCTCCTTTAC